>JACREJ010000022.1 GCA_016218305.1 Gemmatimonadota bacterium
GACGCAGTAGAGCTGCCCGCCGGCCGACACCGGCGTGTCGAAGTAGGCGGACCCGGCCGCGCGCTGGTACGGGTTGTAGCCGATGTCCACCCGAATCAGCCCCACCAGCGTGCGCACCCGCGCGCCGATCCCCGGCGTCCACTGCACCGACTTGAGGTTCAGCGACGTCGCGGCGCCGCGGTTCCACACACGGCCGGCATCGGCGAAGAACGCGAGTTGCAGGTAGTCGGCCAGAACCGGGCTGCGCACGCGGGCCTCGAGATTGGCGACGAGCATTGCGTTGCCGCCGGTCGGGATCGTGCGCGCGTCGGCCGTCGCCGGGTTGGCGCGGAAGTACACCTCCTGCGACGGATCGGACGGGTCGCCCCCGGGCGTGCCGTCCGCCTGCACCGTGTCGTACGCGGAGGTGTTGTAGACCACCGGTCCCAGCTCGTTCTGCCGGAAGCCGCGCACCGTCGTGGCACCGCCGGCGTAGAGCCGTTCCTGCACCGGGACGTAGGCGTCGCCCGCCGTCGTCTGCAGCGTCGGGCCGAGCACGGCGCCAATGCGCAGCCGCGCCGCGAGCACGATGTCGGTGCCGAGCGGCAGGTAGCCCGCGCCGTCCAGCGTGAGCCGCGTGAACTGCAGCCGGCGGTCGGAGCCCACCGCATTCGACGCGTGCCGCACCTCACCGCGCAGCACGATGCCGCGGTTCGGGTTCGTCGGATTGTCGGTCTTCTCATCGAGGAACGACAGCCCCAGCACGGCGAGGCGCTGGCGGCGCAGCAGCGCGTCCTGATCGGCGGCGTCGCACGCATTGAAGACGGCGCACAGGAAGGCGGGCGAGGACTTGGTGTCGCCATACTCCAGCGTGTACGACGCGTTCTGCGAACGGCGCCCCGCGCTGCGCGCGAGCGAGAGCGCGCCGCCGATGGGCGTCGTGCGCAGGTAGGCGTTGTACTCGGAGCGGCGCTCGCTGAACAGCGTGAGCGACGGCTGCACCGCGGCGCGCGCCGACATCGGCGGCGTGATCGTGATGCCGGCGGAGTAGTTCAAGTCGGCGCCGAAGGCGTCGCGGCGGGCATCCCCGGAACAGAGTGACTCGAGGCCATCGAGTGGACGCCCGACGCCGATCTTCGAGACGCGCCCGCGCAGGTCCACGCGCGTGGCGCGGCGGCCGACGTTCATGTGCGAGTAGTCAGCGTAGGTGCGGAAGCAGTCGATGGTGCCCCAGCCGCCGCCGACACGCGCGCTCTGCATCGCGCCCTCCGCCACTCGCACGTCCACACGCACGATGGAATCGACGCGCGATCCGCCCGTGTCGGGTTCGATGCTGACCGCCGAGAACAGCTGCGAACTGTAGAGCGCGCGCTTGGCGCGCTCGAGGTCTCGCTGGCGGTACCAGGCGCCGTCCGAGAGGCCGGTAAGGCGCCGGACCACCGCCGTGTCGACGACCGCCTTCTCGCGGAACGGACGCACCTGCACCTGCACCGCGCCGATGCGCGCCCGCGTGCCGGGGATGGCCACGAACGTCACGGAGGCGGCGCGCCGGTCGGCATCCGTTTCGTAGTTGACCAGCACCTCGGCGTCGGGGTAGCCACTGTTCCGCAGGCGCAGCGCCAGCGTGTCCCGAGAGGCGGCGAGCGCCGCGCGGTCGAACGGGCTGTCCACGCGCAGCGGCAGCGCGCGCGCGACGGTCGCGCGCGTCGGCACGTCCTCGAGGCCCGTGATGTCGAGCGTACGCACGCGCGTCGGGTAGTCCTCGGTGATGACGAAGCGCACCGCCACCTGCGACGAACTCAGGCGCGTGACCACGGTATCCACGCTCGCGGCGAGAAAGCCGTGGCTGCGGTAGAACAGGATGAGGCGAATGACGTCGCGGGGAAACTCACGCGGGTCGAGGCAGTAGCGCGTGCCGAAGACCTTGAGCCGCCGGCGCGCCCACGTGGAGGCCGTGGTGGCGATGCCGTTGGACAGGACGGAGGACGGGAACGAGTGGTTGCCCGTGAACTCGAGCCGCGACACCTCGGTGTCGCCCTTGTCGCAGACGATATCCTGCGCCCCGACGGCGGCCGGGATCAGGAAAGCGAACAGGAAAGCGAATCGGAGGCGCGTCACCGGAGAAATTTCTTACCCTGCTCTAATGGTTGTCAACAACCGAATTAGGATTTGGAGCTCGGATTGGGATTTGCGATGGGGATTTGCGATGCGGATTCGCGATGGGGATGTGCGATCAAAGGGCGGCTCGGGCGTGGCTTCGGTGATGGTACCCCAGAGCCCGGTTCCTACTCTCAGCGCATGACACTTCCACCCCTTGAGTTCGACGCCTTCGAGGGCGCGCCGCCGGCGCAGTATCAAGGCGATCCGATCTGGAAAACACGCATGTTTCGCATGGCCGTCTTTCTGGCGTCGCGCTGCGCCGGCGACGTCGCCCGGCTCGGCCCGCGCGTCTCGCTGCAGGTCACGCAGCAGTTCATTCGGGCGATCGCGTCCATCGAGGCGAACATCGTCGAGGGCTACTCGCGCACGGGCACGGCCGATCAGGCGCGGTTCTACGCATACGCCCTCGGGTCGGTGCGTGAGGCGCTCGCCTGGATCGACGCCCTCGGTGATGCGTCGTGGCCACCGCGTTCGCAGTACATGGACCTGCTGGTACAGATCCGGCGGCAACTCCTGACCGCCCTGCGCCGCATGCGTATGGCAAGCGCCGAGATGCAGAAAGGGCGGCCCCAAGGCCGCCCCATCCCGTATCCCCATCGCAAATCCTGATCGCCGATCCCAATCGCCAATCCCAATCGCCAATCCCAATCGCCAATCCCAATCGCCAATCCCAATCCGAGCTCCCAATCCTCAATCGTCTTTCTGTCCGAACACCGCAAGATTCGACGAATGCCCCGGGTTGACCTTCTTCTCCGGGTACACGAAATGCACCGCCTGGTTCACCGCGATGGCGGCCTCGGAGAATCCGGTCGCGATGAGCTTCAGCTTCCCTGGATGCGTCACGACGTCGCCCGCCGCGTAGATCCCGGGGCGGCCGGCCTCCATCTGCGAGTTGACGATGATCTCGTCCTTCTCGAGCGTCAGCCCCCACGTCGTCAGCGCGCCGAGGTCGCTCACGAAGCCGAGCATCGGCAGCACGACGTCGCAGCGCACGCGGATCGTGGTCTTCGCCTTCACGTCGCGCAGTTCGAGCTCGTGGATGCGGCCGTCCACGGCATGGATGTCGTGCAGTTCGTGGAACGTGTGCATCGCCGTGCGCCCGGCCGCGACGTCGGCGCGCACCGCCTCCACCGTCGCGTGGTGCGCGCGGAAGCGGTCGCTGCGGTGCACCAGCGTCACCGACGCCGCGCGCCCCTGCAGCTGGTGCGCCCAGTCGAAGGCGCTGTCGCCACCGCCGATGATCACCACGTGCTGGCCGGCGAAGCGCGCCGGATCGAGCACATGCTCCTCGATGCCCTTGCCGTACCACGGCGCCGCGCAGGCTTGCGGCAGCCGCCGCGGCGAGAAGGCGCCGATGCCCGCGGCGATGAGGATGGACCGCGTGGGGAACTCGTCCGTCGCCGTGCGCAGCACAAAGTGGTCCGCCTCGGTCTCAAGTCCCGTCACCACCTGCCCGCAGTGGATCGGGTGCCCGAAGCGCGCCGCCTGCCGCACCAGGGAGTGCACGAGGTCCTTGGCGAGCACCTCGGGAAAGCCGGCAACGTCGAAGATCAGCTTCTCCGGATACAGCGCCGCCAGCTGGCCGCCGGGCTGGTCGAGCGCATCCACGATTTGCGCCGTGGCCCCGCGCATGCCAGCGTAGAAGAGCGCGAACAGCCCCGTCGGGCCGGCGCCGATGATCGTAAGGTCCCTCAGGTCGTGCCGCATCAGGGAAAGCTCGCGAGGCACGACGGTCGAAATCAACCCGCAGCCCCGAATCCGCGATGGACAACGACAGCCGCCTCTTCGAGTACGCGGGCCAATTCCGCATCCTCCGGCAGGTGGCGCGGGGGGGCATGGCCACGGTGTACGAGGCGGAACAGCTCGGACCAGCCGGCTTCACCAAGCAGATCGCGCTCAAGATCATCCACGACCGCTACGCACGGCAGCCGGAGTGGCTGCAGCTCTTCATCGACGAGGCCAAGCTCTCGGCCGACCTGGTGCACGGCAACATCGTGCAGATCTACCAGCTCGGGCAGATGGACGCCGAGTTCTTCATCGCCATGGAGTTCATCAAGGGCGTCACGCTGCGCGCCCTCATTGACCGCCACCGGCAGCTCGGCCGGCCCATGGGCCCCGCGCTCGCCGCCTACATCGCCAGCCGCGTCTGCCGCGCCCTCGACTTCGCGCACAACTTCGTGGACCGCAGGGGGCGGCGCCTCGACATCGTCCACCGCGACGTCTCGCCCGGCAACGTCCTCCTCACCTGGGATGGCCACGTGAAGCTTGGCGATTTCGGCATCGCCAAGGCGAAGACGATGGCCGACCCCGCCGCGCAGCGTCCGCTCATGATGGGCAAGAAGCACTACATGAGCCCCGAGCAGATCCTCGGCGGGCAGGTGGACTGGCGCAGCGACGTGTTCACGATGGGTATCGTCCTCTTCGAGCTCTTCGCCCTCCGCCCGCTCTTCACGGAGGACGAGACCAACGCCGCCATCGACGAAGTTGTCGTGGCGCCGATCCCCGACGTGGCCCGGTACATACCCGACATCGATCCGGCGCTCGAGGCGCTGTTTCGCGCCGCGCTCAGCAAGTCGCCGGAGCGGCGCCCGAGCGCCGCTGACTTCGGACGCGTGCTCGACCAGTTCTGCGTGCTGCATCGCGAGCCGGGCTCGCCCGAGCGCCTGCAGGCGCATCTCGCCGAGTTGTTCCCCGACAGCTACAGCCCGCCCACGGAGCAGGCGCCCACGGCGGGGGCCGGCGGCCAGACGGCGCCGAGCGAGCGCAGCCGGCCCTCGCTCGTGCGTCGCCTGCTCGGCCTCAAGTGACCGTCACGCCACGACGCCGCGCCCCTCTTCACTATCTTTCACCGATGACCCTCAAGATCTACACCCGCACCGGCGATGAAGGCGACACCGGACTTTTCGGCGGCGGCCGCGTCAGCAAGGACCACCCGCGCGTCGAGGCGTACGGCGACATCGACGAGTTGAACGCCGTCCTCGGACAGGCGCGCTCCATCGAGATGATGCCGCGCATCGACGAGGTCCTCGCCCCGATCCAGCGCGACCTGTTTGCGATCGGCGCACTCCTCGCCACGCCCGACCTCGAGAAGATGCACGAACAGCTCGCCAAGGCCCGCATCTCCGACGAACGGATCGCCCAGATGGAGCGCTCCATCGACGACGGCGAAGCGGAGTTGGAGCCGCTCAAGGCGTTCATCATGCCGGGGGGCACGCCCAAGGCGGCGGCGCTGCACGTTGCGCGCACGGTGTGTCGCCGCGCCGAGCGTGCGGTGGTGCGGCTGCAGCGCGACGTCGAGGTGCCGCAGGTGGTGATCGTGTACCTGAACCGCCTCTCCGACCTGCTCTTCGTGCTCGCGCGTGTGGCCAATCGCCGCGCCGGCGCCGGCGAAGTGACATGGTGAGGCCGGCGGGCCCAGGCACGGGCACGGACGGGTCGGCGGGCGAGTTCTCGCTGCACGGCGCGCGCATCGTCGTGCGCACCGGGGCGCTGCGCGACGCGGCGGCGCTGGTGCGCGAATGCGCCCCGGACGGCCGGCCCGTCGTCATTGCCGACGACAACGTGGCCCCGCTCCACGCGGCCCCCATTGCGGCGGCACTCGGCGCCGACCTCCTCACCTTTCCGGCGGGCGAGTCAAGCAAGGTCCGCGCCCAGTGGGCCGCGCTCAGCGATGAGCTCCTCGAACGGCAGCTGGGGCGCGACACCGTCGTCGTGGCCGTCGGTGGCGGCGTGTGCGGCGACCTCGCCGGCTTCGTGGCTGCCACCTACCTGCGTGGCGTGCCGGTGGTGCAGGTCCCGACGTCGCTCGTCGCGATGATCGACGCCGCCATCGGCGGCAAGACCGGCGTCGACACGCGATACGGCAAGAACCTCGTCGGCGCCTTTCACCAGCCGGCCCTGGTGCTCATCGATCCGCTCGCGCTGCGCACGCTGCCGGCCAACCACCGCCGCGCGGGGCTGGCCGAGGCCATTAAGCACGGCGTGATCGCGGACGAGGCGTACTTCCACTGGATCGCCGCCCATGGCGCCGCGCTCCTCAGCAGTGCACTGGTTGACGATGTGGCAGCGCACCTCGTGCTTGGCAGCGTCGCCGTGAAGGTGCCCGTCGTCGCCGGCGACGAACGCGAGGGCGGGCGCCGACGCATCCTGAACTTCGGCCACACCATCGGCCACGCCATCGAGCACCTGAGCAACTACGAGATCCTGCACGGAGAGGCAGTCGCGATCGGCATGATCGCCGAGGCACGTCTTGGTGAACTCGCTGGCTGGACGCTGCCCGGGCTCGCCGATGAGATTCGCGATGTTTGCGCCACCGTGGGGTTGCCCGTGTGCATCCCGTCCGCGTTGGACGCGGACGCCGTCATCGCGCTCACGCGCGGCGACAAGAAGGCGCAGGCCGGTGTCGCGGAGTACGCACTCCCGCTGCGACTCGGCGAAATGAACGCCGGCGGGGGCCGGTATGCGCTCGCAGTGGACGAGTCGCTGGTGCACGCGGCGCTCGCGGCAACGCGGTAGAGCGCGATCCGACCAGAATCTGGTCAGCGTCTCCCGGGATGACGGCGCGCGCATGGCTATAGATCACATTTCCTAGACAGGCTATAAACGATTGTAGTACAACGACTTATTGTGTTGAAAGATGCACCTGAGAACCGTGGCACGAAATTTGGCTGTTGACCGACGCTTGTACTCAATTCTATGCTGACCGTCCCTGCAAGCTGATTCCTACGGGCGCCGCGGTACCGCCCGTTCCACGCCCAAAGTCGTACGGGGTGCGTAATGCAGCAGACGGAGCAAAAGGCCAAGGGTTTTTTCCGTTCGTCTCCCTCCACCGCGTTTGACCAGTACCTGCAGGACATTCAGAAGCTCCCCCTGATCTCGGACGCTGCCGAAGAGCGGCGCCTCGCGCGGCTGGCACAGAAAGGGGACGAAGCCGCGGCAGAGCGGCTGGTGACGGCGAACCTCCGGTTCGTCATCTCCTATGTAAAGAAGTACCAGGGCCATGGGCTCGACCTTTCCGAGCTCGTCGCCATCGGCAACGAAGGGTTGCTCAAGGCGGTTCGCAAGTTCGATCCGGATCAGGGCGTCAAGTTCATCTCGTATGCGGTGTGGTGGGTGCGCCAGGCAGTACTCAAGGCGCTCGCGGAGCAGACACGCTCCGTGCGCATCCCGCTCAACCAGAATTCCCAGCTCATCCGGCTGTCGCGCGCCGAGACGGTCCTCGCGCAGGTGCTGCGGCGCGACCCGACCGACAACGAGATCGGCCGCCTCCTCGACGAGACTCCCGAGCAGGTCCGCGCCTCCAAGCAGATGTCGGCCACCGAGCTCTCCCTCGACGCCCCGGTGGATCGCAGTGACCGCGAAGCCTGCACGCTCGGGGAGCGTTTCTCCGGCGCCGACGGCGCCGAGATCGAGGAAGTCACCGACTACAAGCTGATGCGCGAGACGATCGTGCGCGTGTTCACGCGTTACCTCACGCCGCGCGAACGGAAGATCCTCAACCTGTATTACGGTCTCGACGAAGGCGCCGAGGCGATGACGCTGGAGAAGATCGGCGCGCTGATGGGGGTGACCCGCGAGCGCATCCGGCAGATTCGCGAGCGCGCGTTCGAGAAGCTGCGGGCTTCGCCCGAAGGGCGATCGCTGGCCGGCTTCTGGGCCAACGTGAGCTAAACGCGCCGCACCTTCCCGGTTCAAGGTCGGCGACCCCAAGGAGCCCAAGTCCAGCAATGGACTTGGGCTCCTCGGCGCTAGATTATTGGGCGTGTCCCTCGCAGCTGCCCTTCGCGCCATCGTCGGCGACGCTCACGTGCTCGAGCGCGCGGCGGAGCTGCTCGTGTACGAGTCCGACGGCCTGCCGGGCTACCATCGCACGCCGTCACTCGCCGTCTTCCCGGCCTCGGCCGACGAGGCGCTCGCCGTCGTGCGCGAACTCGCGCGGGAGGGCGTCCCCTTCGTGCCGCGCGGCGCCGGCACTGGGCTCAGCGGCGGTGCGCTCGCCGACGGCGCGGTCCTGCTCGGCCTGCAGCGCCTCAAGCGCATCATCGACATCGACCCCGTGCGCCGCGTGGCGCGCGTCGAGCCGGGCGTCGTGAATGTCACGCTGACCAAGGCGGCCACGCGGCATGGCCTGCACTACGCGCCTGATCCCTCGAGCCAGACGGCATGCACGCTCGGCGGAAACCTCGCCGAGAATGCCGGCGGACCGCACTGCCTCAAGTACGGCGTCACGCTGAACCACGTGGTCGCGGCGAGGGTCGCGCTTCCCGATGGCTCCGTGGTGGAACTCGACGGCGACGATGGCGGCTACGACCTCCTTGGCGCGTTCGTCGGGAGCGAAGGGTGCTTCGGGGTCGCGCTCGAGCTCACCGTGAAGCTGACGCCGAACCCCGAGCGCATCGTCACGCTGCTCGCCGACTTCTCGAGCATCGACGACGCCGCGCAGACCGTCTCGGCGATCATCGCGGCCGGCATTCTCCCCGCCGCGCTCGAGATGATGGACCAGGCCACGGTGGGCGCGGTGGAGGCGAGCATCTACGCCGCCGGGTATCCCACGGATGCCGCGGCCGTGCTGCTGGTGGAGGTGGACGGGGCGGCCGTCGGGCTCGACGAGGATGTGCAGGGCGTCAATCGCATCTGCCGCGCGCACGGCGCGCGCGACGTGCGCATCGCCACCGAGCCCGCCGCCCGCGCCAAGCTGTGGCAGGGACGCAAGAAGGCGTTCGGCGCGATGGGCCGCATCGCGCCGCACCTCGTGGTGCAGGATGCCGTGGTGCCGCGCACCAAGCTGCCGTCGCTGCTCGCGCGCATCGCCGACATCGGCGCCGCCAACGGCGTGCGCGTGTGCAACGTGTTCCACGCCGGCGACGGCAACCTGCACCCGAACATCCCGTACAACGCGAACGACCGCGATGAGTCGGCGCGGGTGCACGTCGCCATGCGCCAGATCATGCAGGCCTGCATCGACGCCGGCGGCACGATCACGGGTGAGCATGGCGTGGGACTCGACAAGCTGCCGTACATGGATGCGCTGTTCACGCCCGACACGCTCGACGGGATGTGCCGTCTGCGCGACGTCTTCGATCCGGAGCGGCGCGCGAATCCGGGGAAGGTGGTGCCGGTTCGGTATTGCAGAGAGCGGCGACCGGGGAAGCTGATGGTAGATGGTAGAGGGCAGATGGTGGATGGAGCGACGGCCGCCACGATCACCGCGGAGTCCGGCGCATGACGCTCCGCCCGACAACCGTCACCGACCTCGCCGCTCTGATCACCGAGTCCGCGGCGAAGCACCGCGCACTTCGTCTCATCGGACGCGGCACCTGGCTCGACGGCGGGGCGCCGGTCGCGCGCGACGCCGAGCCGCTCCACCTCGACGCGTTCAGCGGCGTCATCGAGTACGAGCCGGGCGACCTCACCATCACGGTGGGCGCCGCCACGACGATCGAGGAACTCGACACCGTGACCGCCGCCCACAATCAGTGGTGCCCGCTCTCGCCGTGGGGCGCCGATGGGGGCTCGGTCGGCGCGACCATCGCCACCGCCACGCCCGGACCGTTCGCGCTCGTCTTCGGCCTGCCCCGCGACCTGGTGCTCGGCCTCGAGTGCGTGGATGGCACGGGCAAGGTGCTGCGCCCTGGCGGCAAGGTGGTCAAGAATGTCGCCGGCTTCGATCTGGTGCGGCTGATGACCGGCTCGTGGGGTTCGCTCGCCGCCATCACGCGCATCAGCCTGCGGCTTCGTGCGCGGCCAGCCGTGGACGAGACGTGGTTGGTCTCGCTCGACGCCGTCGCGGCGGCACGCGCGCAGGAGGCGCTGCGTCGCAGCGGGACCCCGCCGATCGCCTGCGAGGTGACCGCCGCCGGACTGCTCGACTCCGCATCGCCGGCCGGCCTGCTCGTGCGCATCGCGGGCAATGCCGCCGTGGTGGCCGCCGCGCGCCACGAGGTGACCGCGGCGGGCGATGCGCGCCGCGTGGACGGCGCAGCGTGGACACAGTTGCGCGCGAACAAGACGCAGCGCGCGCCGCGCATCCCGTCGTCGGCTGAGGTGCGCGCGCTCAACGCGGGCGTGCAACGCGCCTTCGACCCGGCACGCATCCTGAATCCGGGGATCATGGGATGAGCGCCGTCGTCACTCCGCTCGACCATCCCCGCGCCGGGCTCGACAGTTGCGTGCATTGCGGCTTCTGCCTGCAGGCCTGTCCCACGTACCTCGCCCTCGAGGACGAGAACGACTCGCCCCGCGGGCGGCTCGTCCTCATGCGCGCCGTCGTCGAGGGACGCGTCGCCATCGACGACGCTGATGTCGCCACGCACCTGAGCCGCTGCCTTGGGTGTCGCGGCTGCGAGTCGGCCTGTCCCAGCGGCGTGCCGTACGGCCACCTGCTCGAGGCGGCGCGCGAGCAACTCGCCGCCGTGCGGCCGCTGCCGTTCGTGGCGCGCGTCATTCTCTGGGCGTTCGCGCGTCCAGCGGTGCTGCGCGTGGCGCTCTGGTTCGGCCGGATGGCGCGCGACACGGGCATCGCCGCCGAACTGGCCCGCCTGCCCGGCGCGCTCGGCTTCCCCTTCGCCATGCTCGCATCCACCGCGCGCGACGCGGCCGTGCCGTGGACCCCGCGCGCGGCGCGCACCCGCGGCACGGTGGCGACGCTCGACGGCTGCGTGATGGAAGGGCTCTTCACCGACGTGAACCGCGCCACCGAGCGCGTGCTCGCCGCCAACGGCTACTCGCTGTGCCGCGCGCCCGGCCAGCAGTGCTGCGGCGCGCTGCACGTGCACGCCGGCGACGCGGCGACCGCGCGCCGCCTCGCCCGCGCGAACATCGCGGCGTTCGAGGCAAGCGGTGCGACGTTTGTCGCCGTCAACTCCGCAGGCTGCGGCGCGATGATGAAGGAGTACGGGCAGCTTCTCGCCGATGACCCGGACTGGCGCGCGCGCGCCGCGGCGTTCAGCGCGCGCGTCCGCGACGCGAGTGAGTTGCTCGCCGCCGCGGGACCGATGCCGGGCGCGCCGCTGCCGCGCCGCATCACGTACGACGCGCCGTGCCACCTGGAGCACGCGCAGAAGCTGACCGCACCGCCCCTGCAGGTGCTGGCCGCCATCCCCGGCCTCGAGCACACGCCGCTCGACGACCGCGAGCAGTGCTGCGGCAGCGCCGGGATCTTCAACCTCATCGAACCCAACGTCTCGGAGCGCGTGCTCGCGGCGAAGATGCGGTGCATCTCGGCCACGGGCGCACCGGTGGTCGCCACTGGCAACCCGGGATGCCTCATGCAGATCGGCGCGGGCCTGGTGCGCGAGGGGCGCGGCGCGGTGGCGCGCCACCCCATCGAACTGCTGGACGAGAGCTACGCCCGGCTGGAGCGGTAGATGCAGCTCGTCCTGCTCGAGTTCGAAGGCATCCTCGCCGAGACGACGCCGCATCGGGTCGCTGCGCTGCGCGAGGCGCTGCTCGTGGACGGGCTCTCCCTCGACGACGAGACGTGGACCGAGCACTGTCTCGGCCTGCCGGTGGAGGCCGCCGTCGCCGCGGCGCGGCAGGCGCTGGGCGCACCGAACGATCCGGTCGCCGCCGAGGTTGCGCGCCTGCGCGCCGAGCGCGGCTTCAGCCAGCGCATCAGCCGCGGGCTGCTCATGCAGCCCGGCGGGCTCGCACTCGTGCAGGCGCTGCGCACGCAGGCGCGGCTTGCACTCGTCACGCGGGCATCGCGCCGCGACGTGGATTTCGTGCTCACGCTGGCCGGACTCGCCGACACATTCACCTGCGTCGTGACGGCCGACGACAGGGCGGCCGGCAAGCCGTCGCCGGCGCCGTACGTGCTGGCCCTCGAGAAGCTCTCGCGCACGGCGCCGGTGGTGCTGGCCGAGGCGATCGCCTTTGAGGATGCACGCCCCGGCATTCGCTCGGCACGCGCCGCCGGCGTGCGCACGGTGGCGGTGGGCCCGCTCCCGCTGCACCACGCGATGGAGGCGGACGCGTTCTTCCCCTCGCTCGCCGGCCTCTCCTTCGATGAGATGCGATCGCTCATACGCGGAGGACTTGCATGACCGACCTCGTGCTCGCACCCACCAAGGCCGATTACGAGCAACTGCGCACCGACGCGGGGCTCGTGGACCGGTCGGAGCGCCTGCGGATGACGTTCACCGGCGCGCAGGCGGCCGCGACGCTGAACGGACTGTGCACCAGCGACGTACTTGCGCTGCAGCCCGGTCACGGGCAGTACGCGGCGGCGCTCACGGCGAAAGGGAAGGTGATTGCCGACGTGCGCATCTTCCAGCGCGCCGCTGACAGCTTCCTGGTGGACGTGCCGGCCGCAGCGGCGGCGGGCTTCGTGGCGATGGTGCGCAAGTACGTGAATCCGCGGCTCGCACGCTATGTGGACGTCAGCGCCGCGCTGCCCTGCGTCGGGGTGGCCGGCCCGCATGCGCGGCAGGTGCTGGCGCACGCCCTCGGGTGCTCGCCAGCGACCATCGACCTGCTCGCCCCGTTTGCGCATTGCGACGTGCCGTTCCACGAGACGTCGGTGCTGGTGGCGCGGGCGGACGACTATGGCGTAGACGGATTCGACTGCTTCGTCGGCGCCGCCGACGCCCCCGCACTGCGCGAGGCACTCGTCGCGTCAGGCGCGGCGCCCGCATCGCCCGCCGCGCTCGAGGTGCTGCGCATCGAGGCGGGACGCCCGGCGTGGGGCGTGGACATGACCGACGACACCCTGCTGCACGAGGCCGGCCTCGACCTGCTCGGTGCCGTGTCCTACACGAAGGGATGCTACACGGGGCAGGAGGTCGTGGCGCGCGTTCACTTCCGCGGTCACGTCAATCGCCTCCTGCGCGGCCTGCTGCTCGCATCGCCTCCGGACGGCGAGGCACGTGTCATCTCCGCCGAGGCGGACGTGGGCGAGGTCCGCTCGCGCGCGGTCTCGCCGCGGCTGGGCGCCATCGCCCTCGCCATGGTGCGCCGCGCGGTGGAGCCCGGCACGGCCGTGACCGTGCGCACCGCGGGTGGCGACGTGCCGGCCACGGTCGTCGCGCTCCCCTTCCCCGCGTGAGTCTCGCGCTCATCACCGGCGCGAGCGGCCTCGTCGGCTCGCACATTGTTGAGCTCCTGCTGCGCGAGGGCTGGAGCGTGCGGGCGCTGGTGCGCGATCGCGGCACGGCCGGCTGGCTGACGGCGCAGGGCGCCGAGCTCTGCGACGGCAACACCCAGGACGCCGACGCCTTCCGTCGTGCGGCGCAGGGCGCACGGGCCGTCTTCCACTGCGCCGCCGCCATCACGCCGCGCGGCGGCTGGGAGGCGTTTCGCGCACCGAACATCGACGGCACGGCCAACGCGGTGGACGCCGCGGCGCGCGCTGGCGCGCGCCTGCTGCACCTCAGCTCCGTGGCAGTGTACGGACCCGAGGGCCGTTTCACACTGGCGCGCGGTCAGGGGCTCCAGGAGTTGCAGCCGTTGCGGCCCATTCCCGAGGCGGCGTGGTACGCGCGCTCCAAGCGTGAGTCGGAGGCGCTCGTGATGGATGCGCATCGCGCCGGACGCGTCTGGGCCACCGCCGTGCGTCCGTGCGTGATCTACGGGCGGCGCGATCGGCAGTTCATCCCGCGCGTTGCCTCCGTCCTGCGCCTGCCGGTGGTGCCCCGGATCGGCAACGGCCGCGCGGTGCTCTCCATCGTGCACGCACGCAGCGTCGCCGAAGTAGCCGTGCGGGCCGTTGCCAGCGAGCTCGCGGGTGGGCGGGCCTACAACGTCACGAATGACGCGCCGTTCGCCGTGCGCGAGTTCTACGACGCCGCGCAGGAGGGGCTCGGCGTACGCGCCCGCTGGCTGCCCATCCCCGGCTCAGTCGTGCAGGGCGCGATGGGAGGCCTCGGTGCGGCACTGCGGGCGCTGCGTATCCCGGGCTCGGCGCTGCTCTCCGCGAACTCGCTGGATTTCCTGCTGCAGGACAACCCCTTCTCGAGCGAGCGGGCGCGCATCGACCTCGGCTGGACGAGCACCGTCGCCGTCCGCGCGGCGGTCGTCGAGGCCTTCAGGGAGTGCGCGGCGCGCTGACGCGGGCAGCCCCCGAATGAAAAAACACGCGGGCGCGACTTTCGTCGCGCCCGCGTGCTACAAACCGGAAACCGTGATTACGGCTTCTTGGTCGTGTCAGCAGCCGGGGCCGCAGCCGTCGAATCCGCCGGCTTCGTCGTATCAGCAGCAGGAGCAGCGGCAGCAGAATCAGCAGCCGGAGCGGCGGCCGGAGCCTCTTCCTTCTTGGCGCAGGCGGCGAGCACGAGCACAGCAGCGACGAGGGCAATGCGCTTCATTGAGATAATCTCCACAGGAGGGACACTTAAGGCACAGCGCGAGACTGCGCCTTGGTACGCAGTGCTCGAACGCGCTGAATTTACGGAACAAGGACACCTCGTCAAGACACATGGCATGCACAAACTGCGGGGGCACATGCCGATGCCCAGCGATGCGTCTCATTCCGCCTTTGGTCCGATTCAATGCGCGGTCCCGTCACGCATTAGATCGTCCCAAAGTCTAGCAATGTAAGATACGATCTAACTGCCTACCACGCAACTAGTTGCATCCCCAAGGCCAGAAGCGGGCCTGCCGGGGGGGGCTGAGGGACCCTATCTTGCACTGTCCGCCCCGCTGCGGGGGCGACCGCCCACTCCGCCCTCCAGTCCATCCGCCGTGGCTGAATCCGCCGTTCAGACCGTCCGGGGCGCCTGCCCGCACGACTGCCCCGACACCTGCGCGATGATCACGACCGTGGAGGGCGGCCGCGCCATCCGCGTGCAAGGCGACCCGGACCACCCGTTCACCTCCGGCTTCCTCTGCGCCAAGGTCAACCGCTACCTCGAGCGCACGTATCACCCCGAGCGACTCCTGCATCCGCTGAAGCGCGTCGGGAAGAAGGGGCGCGGCGAGTTCCAGCGCGTCAGCTGGGATGAGGCACTGCAGGACATCGGCGGGCGCTTGCGCGCCATCGCCGAGGGACCGCACGGCGCGCAGGCCATCCTGCCGTACTCGTACTGCGGCACGATGGGCATGCTGCAGGGGCAGTCCATGGACCGCCGGTTCTTCCACGCGCTCGGCGCCACGAAGCTCGACCGCACCATCTGCAGCACGGCCGGCGCGTGGGGCATGCGCATGACCGTTGGCGCGAATATCGGCGCCGACGCCGAGGGGATCCCGTCGAGCGACCTCGTGTTGCTGTGGGGAACCAACACGCTCACGTCCAATCCGCACCTGTGGCCGTTCGTCCGCCAGGCGCGGGACAAGGGCGCTCGCGTGCTGTGCATCGATCCCCTTCGCACGCGCACCGCCGACCAGTGCGATGAGTGGATCCCCATTCGGCCCGGCACCGACGCGGCGCTGGCGCTCGGCATGATGCATGTGATCTTCGCCGATGGACTGCAGGACGACGATTTCATCGCGCGCTACACGCTCGGCGTCGAGCTGCTGCGGGTGCGCGCGCAGGAGTATCCCCCGGAGCGGGTCGCGTCACTGACGGGCCTCGAGGCCGAGCGCATCGTGGCGCTGGCGCGCGAGTACGGCCGCGCCAGGGCCGCTTTCCTGCGCGTCAACTACGGGCTCCAGCGGCACGGGGGCGGCGCCATGGCCGTGCGCACGATCGCCTGCCTTCCGGCCGTCACGGGACATTGGCGGCGTCCCGGCGGCGGCGTGCAACTCTCCACCAGCGCCAACTTCAAGTACAACACCGCGGCGCTGGAGCGCCCGGAAACGTCGCCGGACGTGCGTACTATCAACATGATCCGCCTGGGCGATGCGCTCACCCGCGGCGACGCGGGGGTCGGCGGTCCGCCGGTGCAGGCCCTCGTCGTCTACAACTCCAATCCCGCCGCCGTGGCGCCGGATCGCAACCGGGTGCTCACCGGCCTGCGACGCGACGATCTCTTCACCGTCGTGCTGGAGCACTTCCAGACGGACACGGCGGACTACGCCGACTACGTGCTCCCGGCCACGACGCAGCTGGAGCACTGGGACGTGCACCTCGCCTACGGGCACCACTACGCCACGCTCAACCGCCCCGCCATCGCGCCGCTGGGCGAGTGCAAGCCCAACACGCAGATCTTCCGCGAACTGGCCGCGCACGCGGGCCTTCCTGGCGCTGCGTTCGCGGATGACGACGACGCGCTGATCCGGCAGGCGCTGCAGACGACCGACGCGAAGATGGCGACCGTCACGTACGACGCCCTGATGGCGCACGGATGGGTGCGGCTGAACGTGCCGACGCCCTACCTGCCGTACGCCGAGGGCGGCTTCCCGACGCCGAGCGGCAAGTGCGAGTTCTACTCGGCGCGCATGGAGTCCATCGGACTCGATCCGCTGCCGGACTTCACTCCGCCGCATGAGTATCCGGAGGCCGTGCCTGACCTCGCGGCGCGCTTCCCGATCACGCTCATCTCGTCACCACGGCATCAGTTCCTGAACTCGACCTTCGTGAACATCGCCTCGCTGCGGCGCGACGCGGAACCCGAGGTGACGCTCCACCCGTCCGATGCAGAGCCGCGGGAAATTCTCGACGGCGCGTCCGTCGTGGTCTTCAATGACCGCGGCGCGTTTTCCGCCGTGGCGCGTGTGTCGGAGAGCGTGCGCCCGGGCGTGGCGTGGGCGCCCAGCATCTGGTGGGGCAAGCTGACGAGCGACCGGCACAACGCCAACGAGACCACGTCGCAGCGCACCACCGACATGGGCGGTGGGCCTGTGTTCTACGACAACCTCGTCGAGATCGCGCCGGCGGGGTGACTGCGGCACGAGTACCCCGTGGTGGCCGCGAGTTCATCAACTGCCCTGCCGCGGATTACGCGGATGGGAACGGATTGCACGGATCCCGCCCTAGGGTTTCCCCAGTGCCGTATCCGCGTTATCCGATTCCATCCGCGTAATCCGCGGCAACGCACTTCGCAGTCTTTCGCCACTCCGCGAAGCCGTTCGGTGCCGCACGAAGGATGTGCCCGTTGCACTCTTCCGTTGAGGAACCTCGCGGAGCAGCGATGGCGGAATTGTCACTGATCGAGGCCGCGACGACCCGAAGGATCATCGGGGCCTTCTATCACGTCTACAACCAGCTCGGCTTTGGGTTTGCCGAGCTGGTGTACCAGCGGGCGTTGACGCGCGTTCTGGAACGAACCGGGAGTCAGGTCAGCCGGGAGCGGCCCGCCAGCGTTTCCTTCGAGGGCGAAGTCGTCGGCGAGTTCCGTCTTGACCTGGTGGTTGATTCGCGCGTCGTGGTCGAGGTCAAGGCCGTCGAGCACTTTCACCCTGCGCACGAAAGTCAGTTGATCAACTACCTGCGCGCGTCGGGCCTTGAAGTCGGGTTGTTACTCAACTTCGGGCCGCGAGCGTCATACCGACGCCTGGTCGTCACGCGTGACGTGAGTCGCCGCTACGCGGCAGTCCGCAGCTCCGGATGACTGCGGAACGCCCAGATGGCGTACACGCCCATCACCGCGGCCATGCCGCCGATGGCCCACGCGACGCCCCATTCGCGCGCGATCAGCCCGCTCACCGTCGACCCGATCGGGTTGGTGCCGATGTACACCGCCACGAAGATCGAGATCACGCGCCCGCGCAGGACGTCCGGGGCGGCGGATTGCAGCATGCCGTTGATCACGGCGCTCTGTACCACCATGCACATCCCGATGGCGAAGAGCAGCACGCCGGTGACCACCTGCAGCCGCGACAGGCTGACGAGCACCAGCAGCGCGGGAAAGGCAAGCGACGACACCGCGAGTGCCTGATGTCGCTTGAGCCGCTGTCCTGACGCGGCAAGCCAGAGCGCGCCGAGCATCGCTCCCACGCCGACGCACGTCATCAGCGCCCCGTAGCCGCCGGCGCCCAGCCCCAGCACATCGCGCGCGAGCACCGGCATGAGGGTAAGCACCGGAATGCCGAGCAGCGAAAAGACCGTGGTCACCTGCATGAGCACGGCGGAAAGCCGGTGCGTGCGCACGTGCGTGATGGCCTCGCCCAGGGCGTGCAGCGCACGGCCGGCCGGGGCCACCGGCAGCTTGGGCAGGCGGATCAGCGCCAGGCTGGCGAGCACCGCAAGGTACGACAGCGCGTTGATGCCAAAGCACCACGCGATGCCGTAACGGGCGATGACGATGGCGGCGAGCGACGGTCCGGCGATGCGCGCGAAGTTGAAGCCGCTGGAGTTGAGGGCGATCGCGTCGATGACGTGGTCCTTGCCCACCATCTCGATGAACAGCGACTGCCGCGCCGGAATCTCGAACGCGGCAATAATGCCGCCGAGCAGCGCGAGGGCGATGAGCCAGCCGATGGTCATGTGTCCCGACCACGTGAACCACCAGAGCAACGCCGCCTCGACGAGCATCAGCGCCTGGGCGATGGCGACAATCCGGAGGCGGCGAAAGCGGTCGGCGATCAGTCCGCCCGGAAGCGAGAGCACCAGGATGGGCAGCGTGCCGGCGGCGGCGACCACGCCGACGAGAAAGGCGTCATTGGACAGCTGCAGCGCCAGCCACCCCTGCGCCACCTGCTGCATCCACGTGCCGATGAGCGACGTCGTCTGCCCGGCGAAAAAGAGCCGGAAGTTCGGGGACTGCGAGAGCACCCGGAACGGGTTGAGCGACGTGCGCACGGACATCGAGCAAAGATCGCAATCGGGCGCGGCGAACGACAGAGCCGCCGGACTGGCGACGCGGCGCTTGATGCCGCTTTCGCCTCTCCGTACACTTCGCGACATGCTCTCCGCGCTTTCCGCCGCCGTCCTCGGCTTCCTGCTCGGGCTGCGGCACGCCACCGATGCCGACCACGTCGTCGCCATCACGGCCATCGTGGCGCGGGAGCGGACCCTGCGGCGCGCGGCGTGGATCGGCGCGCTCTGGGGCATCGGGCATTCCATCACCGTCCTCACCGTCGGCGGCGCGCTCATCGCCTTTCGCGTCGTCATCCCGCCGCGCGTCGGGTTGCTGCTCGAGTTCGGGGTAGCGATCATGCTGATCTTCCTCGGCTTCAGCAACCTGCGCGGCAGCGCGCCGGTGACGCCGCACGGCCACACGCACGAGTTCGACCACCGGCGTCCGCTGATCATCGGCACCGTGCACGGACTCGCCGGCTCGGCGGCCGTGGCCATCCTCGTGCTGGCGGTCA
>JACREJ010000024.1 GCA_016218305.1 Gemmatimonadota bacterium
GAGGTGCGCGAGCACCGGCCCGGCAACCGCGGCACGCTGTTCATGGTCGCCGACGGCATGGGCGGCGCCGCGGCGGGTGAAGTGGCCAGCCAGATGGCCACGGAAGTGGTGCTCGAGGAACTCGACGCCTGGTGGCGCCGCTCGGAATCCACCGACGCCGACACGTTTGCGGCGGCGCTGCGCAAGGCGGTCGAGGCCGCCAACACGCGCATCCATCGCTACGCGGTGGATCATCCCGAGAACCGCGGGATGGGCACCACCACGACCATCGCCGGCATCCTCGGTGCCACGCTCTATCTCTGCCAGGTGGGCGACAGCCGCGGCTACCTCGTGCGCCAGGGCGTGGCGACGCAGATCACCAAGGACCAGTCGCTCGTACAGCGCCTCATCGACGCGGGCGAGCTGACGGCCGAAGAAGCCGAGGTGAGCGAGCGCCGCAACATCATCCTGCAGGCGCTGGGCCCCGAGGCGCAGGTGAAGGTGGACCTCACCACCCAGCCGCTGCGCCGCGGCGACACGCTGGTGCTCTGCAGCGACGGCATGTCGGGCCAGATGCGCACGGCGGACATCGCGCGCATCGTCACCGAGAAATCGCCCGACCTGATGGAGACCTGCAAGGCGCTCATCGACCTCGCCAACGAGAACGGCGGCCCCGACAACATCACGGTGATCGCGGCGCGGTTCGAGGGCGAGGGCCTGCAGCCGCCGGCCGGCAACGACGAGGTGGGATACCAACCCTACGTGTCGCGGGCCGAACAGCGCGCCACGATGCCGGTGGACGCCGCAACGATCGATCCGTCGTTGATGGAAGCGTCGCTCGTCACCACCGCCGAGACCGAAATTCCCGCAGAGGCCATCGGCGCCGTGGTCAACAGCAGCGCGCCCACCGCGCCGGAGACCAGCGGCGTGCGCAGCACGACGCCGATCGCCCCGCCCCTCACGCTCCCGTCGCGTCGCCCCAGCGTCGCCCAGCTGCGCCTGATCTTCGGCAGCCTGACCGTGCTCGTGGGCGCGTGGCTGGCCTGGGTTTACCTGCTGCGCGACTGACGAGCCCATGCCCATCGAGCTCCGCATCACCAGCGGCGCGCGAGCGGGCGCTCGCGAGACCTTCAGCAAGTCTGTCATCAGCATCGGGCGCCACCCGCTGAACGACCTGCGCCTCGACTCCGAGAAGGACCTCGATGTGTCGAGCCGCCACGCGGAGATCCGGCTGGTCAGCGGCACGGCGACCATCCGCGACGTCGGCAGCAGCAACGGCACCAAGGTCAACGGCCAGCCGCTGGTGGGCGACCGCGCGCTTTTCGAGGGTGACGTCATCACCCTGGGCGGGGCGCAGGGCGCGTCGCTCGAATTCCACCTGATCGCCGACGCGGCCGACGCGCCGCTGCTGGGGACGAACGCTGCGCCGACGCCCGCCGCTGCGCCGGCTCCCGCGAAGCCGCGCCGCGACACGACGGCGCGCATCGCCGAGGCGGTGGAGCTGCAGACGAGCTCCCTGCGGCGGATTCTCTACCTGTTCGGCGTCGCGGTCGTGATCATCGGGCTTGGCCTGATGTACATCTCCCGCCAGAATTCGGCCGCCGATCGCGCCACCATCGAGAAACTGCTCGCCGAGCTGCAGGAGCAGAACGCCGCCATCGCGCAGCTGCGCGGCAGCGCCGGTGCCAACGGCCTGTCCAACGAAGTGGGACGCATCCAGCGCGAGCGCGATTCGCTGCTCACCGTGTTGCGCAGCGGCGGCAGCCGCGCCGACGTGACGCGCCGCATCGAGGAGCTCTCGCGGCAGCAGACCGCGGCGGGCGCGGTGAGCAAGGTGGACTACGAGCGCATCGCGGAGCAGAACACGCGCGCGGTGGCGTTCATCGTCGTGGAACGCGAGGGCAACATCGAGGGCGGCACGGGCTTCGGCCTGACGCGCGACGGACTCATCGTCACCAACCGGCACGTCGTGCAGAACACCGGCGGGCCCGCGCCGACGCGCATCGCGGTGCAGTTTCACGGCTCCAGGCGCTGGCTGCCGGCACGGCTGGTCAAGGTCTCGGACAGCGACGACCTCGCCTTCCTCCGGATCGACGCACCAGGGACCTTCCCCACCGTGGCGGGCGTGAGCCCCAGCGGCGGCGTGCGCACCGGCGCGCCCATCGCGATTGCCGGCTTTCCGCTCGGCAACGAGACGGCAGGGATGGGCGGCTCGATTGACACCATCACCGCGCGCGCCACGTGGACCGCGGGCATCGTGAGCAAGTCGGTGCCCGACATCCTGCAGGTGGACGCGTATGTGGCGCACGGCTCGAGCGGCAGCCCCGTCTTCGACCAGCGCGGCCTGGTGGTCGGCGTCGTCTACGGCGGCCCCACCGAGGCGGCCGGGCGCATCGTCTACAGCGTGCCCAGCGATCGCCTGATCGCACAGCTGCCGGGTGAGGCGGCGGGGGTCGTGAAGCAGTAAGCGGGATGAACTTCAACCGCAAAGGGCGAAGGGCGCGAAGGGGCGCGAAGGAATTCCACTGGTAACAACAAGCGCCACGCAGAATCCGCGTGGCGCATTCTCGTATCCGGGTATTCCTTCGCGCCCCTTCGCGCCCTTCGTCCCTTCGTGGTATCATTTGCCGTTCTACGTCACCAACGCCCGCGCCGCCGCCTCCTGCATGCCGCGGTCGCCCGCCCATGCGCACAGGACGTGCGCGGCATCGGGGAGTTCCGCAGCAAGGCGCGGGTGTCCGAACAGCACCACCAGCGTATCGCGCTTGAGCGACCGCGCCGCCTGCACCGCGAGCCGCACCGTGAGACGCGACTGCGGCGTGAGACTCACGTGCCCCTTGCCGGGGAGGACGTCGGCGTAGACGGCAACTACGAGCACGCCCTCGCCGCGCTCGGTGGCGCCCGGCACGACGTTCACGGTGCGGCCGAGCGACTGCAGCGCCTGCACGAAGTACCAGCGCGACGGCGCCGCGCTCGCCGGGTCGTCGTCCACCATCACCACTTCGCAGGCGGGCGGCAGCCACGGGACACGACCGCGCACGCTCTGCAGCACGCGATCGCTCACCTGCTTGGCCCACGTGCGGTCATCGAGCGTCGGCCCGCGACTGTCGGGAAGCCAGCGCCCCCATGTGGCCCACCAGTCGCGCCGCGCGCGCGACTCGGCGAGCCGCTCGCCATCGAGCTGGCCGCCCTCGACGGCATTCGTGAGCGCCTGCACCGCCAGCGCCGGGTCGGTGGGCGCGAGCAGCAGGTCACAGCCGGCGGCGAGCGCGCCCACCGCGGTCTCGCCCTCGTCCTGCCCCGCACGCACGCCGCGCATCTCGAGCGCATCGGTGACGATGAGTCCCTGGAAGCCAAGCTCCTCGCGCAGCAGCCGGATGGTCGGCGCCGAGAGCGTGGCCGGCAGCCCCGCGCCATCGATCGCCTGAAACGCCACGTGCGCCGTCATGATGCTCGCCACGCCGCTATCCACCGCCGCGCGGAACGGCACGAGGTCGCTCGCCAGCAGTTCGGTGAGACTCTCCTCCTGCACCGGCAGGCCGAGGTGCGAATCCACTGTGGTGCGCCCGTGTCCGGGAAAGTGCTTGGCGCAGGCGAGTACGCTCTCCGCCTGGCAGGCATCGATCCACTCGGCGCTGAGTTCACCGACACGCGTCGCGTCCGCACCGAAGCCGCGCACGCCGACAATCGGATTGCCATTGTCGAGGTCGAGGTCGCAGACCGGGCCCAGCGCCCAGTTGAGCCCCAGTTCGCGGGCATCGCGCGCCGTGATGCGCGCCGCACGCCGCACTGCGTCGGCATCGCCCAACGACGCGAGCGCGCCGGCCGGCGGCAGCGAGACTGCGCCGTGGAAGCGCTCCCCCGCCCCGCGTTCGAGGTCGGCGCCGACGAGCAGCGGCACCGGCGAGTGTGCGTGCAGGGCGCGCGCGAGCTGCGCCACTTCGTATCGCGGTCCGCCCCGAATCACGAATCCACCCACACCCACGGCGAGCGCCTGGTCGATGGCCTCGCGCGTCCCCGCCCAGCCGAGGTCGCGGTCCCACCCGATGGCGGCAATGACGTGCTGACCCAGCTCCCGCATCCGCGCGCTCAGGCGGGCGTCAGCGTGCCGAGCACGCGCGGGCCGCGCGCCCCCGTGCACGCTGGAACGTTGCCGGGCAGTCCGCGCAGGTGCAGCCACCCCAGGAAGGCAAAGGCCACCGCTTCCTTGGCATCACCGTCGAAGAAGAGGTCGTCGAACTGGCGCACCGCGCGCTGCTCGAAGTGCATCTCGAGCCGCCGCACGAGCGCCGGGTTGCGCGCGCCGCCGCCCGAGATCACGAGGTCGGCCACCGGCTCGGGAATGAAGCGCTCGAACGCGAGCCGGATGCTGCGCGCCGTCAGCTCCACCGCCGTGGCCACGATGTCCTCGTCACGACACGTGGCCTGCGCCGCGCGGCAGCGCGCGATGAGATCGGCCACGTAGGCCGGCGTGAAGAGCTCGCGCCCCGTGCTCTTGGGAGGCGGCGCACTGAAGTACGCATGCGTGAGCGCGGCGTCGACGACGCTCACGATGGCGGAACCCTGCGACGCCAGCTTGCCGTCCACGTCGTACGGCAGGTCGGGGCGCAACGACCGCACCACGGCGTCAATCACGCCGACCCCGGGCCCCGTGTCGAATGCGCGCGTCCCCTGCACGCCGCCCCCGGGCGGCACCACGGTGACATTGCCGATGCCGCCGATGTTCTGCAGGGCACGCCAGTCGGGGCCGGCAAAGAGCAGCGTGTCGGCGATGGGAACCAGCGGCGCTCCCTGGCCGCCCGCGGCCACGTCGCGCGTGCGGAAGTCGGCGATGACGGGACGTCCCGTGCGCTCGGCGATCGCGGCCGGCTGGCCAAATTGCCACGTCGCGCGCGGGGCGTCGTGCCAGACCGTGTGGCCGTGCGAGGCGACCGCGTCCACGTCCTCGCGGGCGAGGCCGCTCTCGGCGATCGCGGTCACGGCGGCGGTGCCGAGCCGGTCGCCGAGCTCGAAGTCGAGGCGCGTGTAGTCGCCGGGATGCGTGGGCGCTGCGATGGCGCTGAGCAGGCGCGCGCGGAAGGCGTCGTCGTACGGCAGCTGCACAAAAGAAAGCAACTCGGGCAAGGGACGATCGTCGCGCTCGCCGGGAATGAACCGCACCACCGCAGCGCTGATGCCGTCGTGCGACGTCCCCGACATCAGCCCGACGAGGACGAGCGGGCGCCCCGGCGCCGCGCTCACGGCTCCACCGGCGGCGGTGCGTCGGGAATCACGCGGCGAATCACGCCGCCGTGCTCGGCGAGACGGCGCAGCGCCTCGTCCCGGTCCACGCCGAGCTTCTGCATCACGATGGCCGTCTTGACGCTGCGTCCCGCCGCGTTGAGCAGCGCGCGCGCCTGCTCGCGGTCCACGCCGCACACGACGCGCAGGATCCGCTCGCTGCGGTCCTCGAGCTTCACGTTGGTGGACTGCAGGTCCACCATGATGTTGCCGTACGTCTTGCCCAGCCGGATCATCGCACCCGTGGTGATGGTGTTGAGCACGAGCTTCGTGGCCGTGCCCGCCTTCATGCGCGTGGAGCCGGTGACGACTTCGGGGCCGGTGATCACGACGATGGCGACGTCGGCGGCGGCCAGCGTTTCCGCGGGCGGCGGCGAGCAGGCGATGATCCCCGTGCGGGCACCGATCTCGCGCCCGTAGTCGAGCGCAGCGCGCACGTACGGCGTAGTGCCGCTGGCGGCGATGCCGATGATGAAGTCGCCGGCGCGCACGCCGGCCTTCTGCATGTCGTCGCGCGCCCCCTGCGGCCGGTCCTCGGCGCCTTCCTGTGCACGCGTGAGCGCCGCGTAGCCGCCCGCGATGATCCCCTGCACCATCTCGGGATCCACGCCGAACGTGGGCGGGCACTCCGAGGCGTCGAGGACGCCAAGCCGGCCAGACGTGCCAGCGCCGAGATAGAAGAGTCGGCCGCCGGCGCGGAAGGTCTCCTCCGCCATGGCAATGGCCTGCGCGATCTGCGCCGACTGGGTGGCGACCGCGGCCGGGACGAGCGCATCCTCGGCGTTGATGAGGGCCACGATCTCGGCGCACGATGCCAGGTCAATGCCGGCCGTGCGCGGGTTGCGCTGTTCGGTAATGCGGGGATCGAGCATGATCGGGACGGAAGGAATCAACTAGGTGAGCCGCATGGCTTCGTGCTAAGTTACTGGCCGTGCGTGCCGTGTCTACCTTTCTCGCCGCGGCGGCGGCGGGCCTGCTCGTCATGGCCCCGCGCGCTGATGCCCAGGCCGGGTACGAACCGAACACGCTCTGGCTCTCGGCCGCCGTCGGCTCGCAGCGCCCTTTCTCGGTCTCCGACAAGCAGACTGCGGGCGGCTGGCGCCTCGACAGGTCGCGTCCCCTCACGGTTGCGCTCGACTGGGGGACCGCCAGCCGGACATTCGGTGCGCGCCTGCACCGCACGGTGACGCCCATGACGTTTGAGGGGGCCAGTTGCGCCGGCTGCGCGGGCGAGGTGCAGTCGCTGTCGCTCCTCGGTGCATACCGTACGTCGCGGCAGCTTGGTGATACGCCTATCCGGCAGTTCGTGGAGGTCGGCGCCGGGGTCACCCGCTGGAGCGGACTGCGAGGGACTGGCAGCGGCCGGCTCCCGCATCTCTCCCCCGTCTATGATTTCACGTACGCGGGCGCCATCGGCCTCGGAATGCCGGTGACCGATCGGCTGCACGGCATCGTGATGTACGACATTTTGATGGTGCGGCACGTACAGGAAGTGATCGTCTCGGAGCCGAACGCGAAGGCCACCGCCTGGTCCGGGCTGGCCTCACTGCGACTCGGCGCACGCTATCGCCTCGGCGACTATTAGTTCGTATCCCACTTGGAGTTTCGCATGTCCTCACGCTTCACCCGCCTCGCGCTCGTCGTCCTCGCCGCTGTCTCAGCGTCCTGCCATCACGGCGGCACCCCGCAGACGGTGGACATCGGCACCTACCTCGGCGGGCAGGTCTCGCTCGCCGAGGCGACGCCGGTCTTTGGGGCGCACGGCATGGTGTCGAGCAATAGCGAACCGGCGAGCGCGGCGGGCGCCGAGATCCTGCAGGCGGGAGGCAACGCGGTGGACGCGGCCGTCGCCACGGGCTTCGCGCTCGCCGTCACCTACCCCTATGCCGGCAACATCGGCGGCGGTGGGTTCATGAACATTCACATGGCCGACGGACGCAATGCGGCCATTGATTACCGCGAAGTGGCGCCGCTCGCGGCCACGCGCGACATGTTCGTGGATCCCGCGACCGGGAAGCTGACCGACAAGAGCGTCATCGGACACCTGGCCAGCGGCGTGCCCGGCGCGGTGGCCGGCATGGCCGAAGCGCTCGCCAAGTACGGCACGATGCCGCTCTCCGCCGTCATGGCGCCGGCAATCCGGTTGGCGAAGGAGGGCTTCATCGTTGACAGCGCACTCTTCCGGTCGCTGCGCGGCAACCGCGCCGTGCCGCAGTTCGCCGGCAAGGCGCTGTTCTACCCCGGCGGCGAGCCGCTCCAGCCGGGCACACGATTCGTGCAGGCGGAACTCGCGCGCACGCTCGAGATCATCGCGGCCAAGGGACCGGCGGGGTTCTACAGCGGGGAAGTCGCCGAGGCGCTGGTGGAGGAGCAGGTGCGTGGCGGCGGCATCATCACGATGGAGGATCTGCGGCGGTACAAGCCCGAGTGGCGCACCCCGATCCGCAGCACCTACCGCGGGTACACCCTGCTCACGATGCCGCCCGCCTCGTCCGGCGGCATCACGATGACGGAGACGCTGAACATCCTCGAGACGTTCGGCCCGCTGCCGCGCTACGGCAGCGCCGCGTACAGCCACTTGCTCACCGAGGCGTTCCGCCGCGCATTCATCGATCGCAACGCGAAGCTGGGCGATCCGGCCTTCGTGAAAGTCCCCCTCGAGCAGCTGACGAGCAAGACGTACGCGTCGCAGCTCGCGGCCAGTATCGACCGGAACAAGGCGACCAAGACGCCGGCGTTCAAGGTGGCGAGTGAACCCGAGCACACCACGCACTACTCGACGGCGGACAGCAAGGGCAATGTCGTTTCCACCACGACCACGCTGAACGGCGGCTTCGGCTCAGGGGTGTGGGTGCCGAAGGCGGGTTTCTTCCTGAACAACGAGATGGATGACTTCACCGCACAGCCCGGATCGCCCAACATGTACGGACTCGTGCAGGGCGAAGCCAATGCGATTGTGCCGGGCAAGCGCATGCTGAGCGCCATGTCGCCGACGATCGTGCTCGACAAGGACGGCAAGGTGCTGCTGGTGGTGGGCGCGGCGGGCGGTCCGCGCATCATCACGGCGACGACCGAGGTGATCCTCAACGTCATCGAGCACCAGATGTCACTGGCCGACGCAATGCGCGCCCCGCGGCTGCACCACCAGTCGCTGCCGGACACGCTGCGGTACGAGGCGGGGGCGTTCAGCGACGCGGTGGCCGATTCGCTGCGCGCGATGGGGCACGTGCTGCTGCGCACCAGCGGCCTGGCCAACGCGAACGGCATCATGCGGGTGAGCGGCGGGTGGATCGGCGTGCGCGAACCGCGCAGCATGGGGGCGTCGGTCGGGCACTAGGCGTCACTTCGGTCCGGGCGCTCGGTGCGGACGCTCGGCGTTTCGGAGGGGGGCGTTCGCTCAATTCTCGGGCCTGATGGGCGCGCTTCGCGCGCCTCTATTCAGCCCTCCAGTATGAGCGAACGCCCCCCTCCGAAACGCCGAGCGTCCGCACCGAGCGCCCGGACCGAAGTGACGCCTAGTGCCCGACCGACGCCCCCATGCTGCGC
>JACREJ010000029.1 GCA_016218305.1 Gemmatimonadota bacterium
GACGCCATCTCCTTCGGCGTCGCGCCCGCGCTCATGATGTACTTCGCCGAGCTCAACAGGACGGGGTGGGACTGGATCTTCGTCTGGCTGTACGTCGCCTGCGCCGTGATGCGCCTCGCACGGTTCAACGTCGAGCAGGCCGGCAAGTCCAAGGTCTTCTTCCAGGGGCTGCCAAGCCCGGCGGCGGGCGGCACGCTCGCCACGTACTACTGGTTCTCGCAGACCGAGCTCTATCAGCAGACGGCCATCGGCGACCTGCCGTGGCAGTCGATCATGCGATTCCTGATGGTCGCGCTCGCATTCCTGATGATCAGCCCCGTGCCGTACCCGGCCTGGCCGCGCTTCTCACTGCGCAATTGGTACGGGGCGTTCGGCGTGCTCGTCTTCGTCGCGGTGATCTTCGGGATGTTCTTCCTGCCCAAGGAGTTCTTCTTCCCGTTCGGCGTCCTCTACGTCGCGACGGGCATCGCCGTCGCCATCGTGCGCGGGCTGTTTGACATGCCGTCGCCCTTCGCGTCCGAGGACAACGACGAGGATGATGAAGAGGACCTGCGGCCAGCCCCGGCATTCGCCACCGCGGCGCCGGACCGCCGTCCCGACGACCACCACCGCCGCCGCCGCCGGAACCGCAACCGCGGTGATCGCGGCGGCCCCGACCAGGGCGCTCCCGAGGGCCCCACGCCGTGAAGTCATTCCGCGTCAGCGTTCATATCGTCCCGCGCAAGGGACTCCTCGATCCGCAGGGCAAGGCCGTCGCCGATGCGCTGCACACCCTCGGCTTCCAGGCGGTGGGCGACGTCCACGTCGGCCGCCACCTCCGCATCGACACGACGGCCACGGACGCCGCGGCCGCGGAAGCCTCGGTGCGCGAGATGTGCGCGCGCCTGCTCGCCAATCCGGTCACGGAGGATTTTGAGATCGCCGGGGTGACGGCCACATGAAGTTCGGCATCGTCAGCTTCCCGGGCTCGAACTGCGACGACGACGCCGTCTTCGCGGCCACGGAGACCCTCGGCCAGCCCGCGGTGAAGCTGTGGCACAAGTCGCACGACCTGCAAGGCAGCGACGTCATCATCCTGCCCGGCGGGTTCAGCTACGGCGACTACCTGCGCGCCGGCGCCATTGCCCGCTTCTCGCCCATCATGCGTGAAGTGGCGGCGCATGCCGAGCGCGGCGGGCCCGTGATCGGCATCTGCAACGGGTTCCAGATCGCGTGCGAAGCGGGGCTGCTCCCGGGAGCGCTGATGCGCAACGCGGGGCTGCAGTTCCTGTCGATGCCGGTCACCATTCGCGTGGAGCACACCGGCACGCACTGGACGTCGCAGTGCCACGAGGGGCAGCGACTGACGATGCCCATCGCGCACGGCGAGGGACGCTACACCGTGGACGCCGCGACGCTGGAGCGCGTCGAGGGCGAGGGACTGGTGGTCTTCCGCTACGTGGACGCGAACGGCGAACCCACCGAGGAAGCGAACGTCAATGGATCGCTCGACAACATCGCCGGCGTGCGCAACGCGGCGGGCAATGTCGTCGGGCTCATGCCGCACCCCGAGCGGGCGCTTGACCCCCTGCTCGGCTCCGCCGACGGACGCGTGCTGTTCGAGTCCGTCCTTGCCACCGTGCACGCCTGACCGGAGCTGCCATGCGCCGCCTGTTCCTTCTTCTCCTCGCCGGGGCCCTGCCCCTCTCCGCCCAGGTCGTCATTGATCCCGGGATGCCACGGGCGCAGGTCGTCGCCCGCCTCGGCGCACCGGCCATCGAGCGCACCGCCGGAGATGCCACGTTCCTCTTCTTCACGAACGGCTGCGAGCGCACCTGCGGCATGAACGACATCGTCGTGCTCGACAAGGGCGTCGTCGTGGATGCGGTCTTCCGCTCCGCGAAGCGCCGCTACAGCGGCGCCAGCTCGTCGCCGCGCATGATCCCGGCCGCGGAGGCGATCCGCGCCCGGCCCACGCGTCCCGACTCGCAACCGGGCGGACCCATCACGATCGAGCTCAAGGGCCGCAAGCCGTTGGCGGCGGACCGATAGCCCCCCGCGCCGCACCCGGCGGCGCGCCGCACTCCTGCAGACACGACCCCTTCACCCGATCGAGCCATGGACGATTTCAAGCCGCCCCGCCCCGATGAGTTCAAGAAGTCCCGCAACGAGGACGAGTACTTCCTCAAGCTCGACGCCGAGCTGATCAAGGCGCACCGGGCCCGGCTGGACGCCGAGCGCCAGCGCGCCGAACAGCATGCCACGCACAACCACTGCCCCAAGTGCGACGGCATCCTGCAAGAGGTCAAGCACGGGCACATCCTCATCGACGCCTGCCCGAAGTGCAAGGGCGTCTGGCTCGACGCCGGCGAGCTCGAGATGATCGAGCACGTGCAGGAATCCAAGGTCGGCACGTTCTTCCAGGACCTTCTCAAGGGCCTCAGCCAAAAGTGACCGCCACGCCACGCCCGGGCGATCCCGTCATCACACCGGCGCTGGTCGCCGAGCACGGACTCACCCCCGACGAGTTCGAGCGCCTTCGCAACATGCTCGGCCGCGAGCCCACGTTCACCGAGCTCGGCATCATCTCGGCACTCTGGAGCGAGCACTGCTCCTACAAGCACTCCCGTCCGGTGCTCAAGACACTGCCGACCCAGGCGCCGTACGTGCTGCAGGGCCCCGGCGAGAACGCCGGCGTCATCAGCATTGGCGAGGGACTCGCCGTCGCGTTCAAGATCGAGTCGCACAATCATCCCTCCGCGGTCGAGCCCTATCAGGGCGCGGCAACAGGCGTGGGCGGCATCCTGCGCGACGTCTTCACCATGGGCGCGCGCCCCATCGCCATGCTCAACTCGCTGCGCTTCGGCTCGCTCGAGACGCCGCGCGTGCGGTACCTGGTCGGCGGCGTCGTGAAGGGCATCGGTGACTACGGCAATTGCGTCGGCATTCCCACCGTCGCCGGCGACGTGATGTTCGACGCGGCGTACGAGGGCAACCCGCTGGTCAACGCGATGTGCGTCGGGCTGCTGCGCGAGGAGGACCTGATCCGCGCGAAGGCCGAGGGGGTCGGCAACCCGATCATCGCCGTGGGCGCCCGCACGGGGCGCGACGGCATCCACGGCGCCTCGTTCGCGTCCGAGGACCTGAGCGAGGAGAACGAGGCCAAGCGCCCCCGCGTGCAGGTGGGTGACCCGTTCACCGAGAAGCTGCTGCTCGAGGCGTCGCTCGAGCTCATCACGAGCGGCCACATCGTGGCCATTCAGGACATGGGCGCCGCCGGCCTCACGTCGTCGTCAGCCGAAATGGCCGAGCGCGGCGAGGTGGGCGTGACCATCGACACCCGCAAGGTGCCGCAGCGCGAACAGGGCATGACGCCATACGAGATCCTGCTCAGCGAGTCGCAGGAACGCATGCTCGTCGTCGCCAGGCAGGGGCGCGAGGAGGAGGTCAAGAAGATCCTCACCAAGTGGGACCTCACCGCCGAGGTGATCGGCGAGGTGATCGCCGAGCCGGTCTACCGCGTGACCGAGGGCGACCACATCGTGGCGGAGTTCCCCGGCGTGCGGCTGGTCACGGACTGTCCGCAGTACCACCCGGAGGCCCGCGAGGCCGACGAGGCCGTGGCGCGCCGCGCGCGCGACGTGCACGCCATCCCCGAGAAGCCCGAGGAAGCCGATCCGGCGTGGACGCTGGAGCGCCTGCTCGAGTCGCCGACGATCGCCAGCAAGCGCTGGATCACCACGCAGTACGACTCGACGGTGCGCACGAGCACCGTCCTGGGTCCCGGCGACGGCGACGCGGCCGTGATCCGCATCCGCGGCACGCGCAAGGCGATCGCGCTGAAGACCGACTGCAACGGCCGCTACGTCTATCTCGACCCGCGGGTCGGTGGACGCATTGCCGTCGCCGAGGCCGCGCGCAACGTGGCGTGCGTGGGCGCGCGCCCGATGGCCATCACGAACTGCCTCAACTTCGGCAATCCGAAGAAGCCAGACGTCTTCTTCCAGTTCCGCGAGGCCGTCTTCGGCATGGGCGACGCGTGCCGTGCGCTCGGGACGCCGGTGACGGGCGGCAACGTGTCGCTGTACAACGAGAATCCGCTGGGCGCCGTCTACCCCACCCCGGTCATCGGCATGGTGGGCCTCATCGACGACGTACGCCACGTGACACGCGCACCGTTCGCCGCCGAAGGGCACTCCATCGTGTTGCTCGGCGAGAACACCGCCGAACTGGGAGGCAGCGAGTACCTCTCGTGGATTCACGGGGTGGTGGCGGGAGCGCCCCCCGCCTGCGACCTCGACGCGGAGAAGCGGCTCATCGACGCCCTGCTCGCGGCCATCGCCGGCGGACATGTGGCGTCCGCACATGACTGCTCCGAGGGCGGGTTGGCGGTCGCGCTCGCCGAATGCTGCATTTCCCGCGAGGCGCGGCCGCTTGGCGCGCAGGTGGACCTGTCGGCCTGGTCGGCACTGCCGTTGCGCGCGCTGCTCTTCGGTGAGGCGCAGGGTCGCGTGGTCGTCTCCACCGCCAAGGCCGACGTCGTGCTGGAGATCGCCAGGCGTCACGGCGTACCGGCTGCGGTCATTGGCACCGTGCGCAGCGCCAGCGCCGGCCTCGTCATCACGGTCGGTGCGTGCGCCATGCGCGCCGAGACGTCCAGGTTGTCCGGCGCGTTCCATGGCGCCCTGCCGCGTGCCATGCGACGGGCCGCCGCAGAGACCGTGGAGCGTGACCCCGCCCTCGCCGGAGGGTCGCGCTGATGTGCGGTATCTTCGGCATTCGGGGGTCTGAGGAAGCGGCCCGCGTCACGCATCTCGGTCTCTATTCGCTCCAGCACCGCGGGCAGGAATCCGCCGGCATCGTGGCCGTCGCCGAGGACGGCAGTGCGCAGACGGTGCGGAAGATGGGGCTGGTGTCGGATGGCTTCGAAGAGGACCGCATCGCGCTGCTGCGCGGCTCCACGGCCATCGGGCACACGCGCTACTCCACCGCGGGCACCAGCACCATCGACAACGCGCAGCCGGTCTTCGTGCGCTTCCGCGGCGGACACATCGCGCTCGCGCACAACGGCAACCTCACCAACGCCGTCGAATTGCGCGGGGCGCTCGAGGCGGAGGGATCGATCTTCGCCTCCACCATGGACAGCGAGGTCATCGTCCACCGCATCGCCAAGTCGCGCGCCGCGAAGCCGGAGGAGCAGCTGGCCGAGGCGCTCAACGGCGTGGAAGGGGCGTTCTCGGTCGTGGTCGTCATCGGCACGACGCTGCTCGCCGCGCGCGACCCGCACGGCTGGCGTCCGCTCGCCATCGGGCGCCTCGGGGACGCGTGGGTGTTCGCGTCCGAGACCTGCGCGCTCGACATCGTCGGCGCCACCTACGTGCGCGACGTCGCCGCGGGCGAGATCGTCGCGGTGGATGAGCACGGCATGCGCTCCATGGCCGGCCCTGCCTCGCCCGTCCTCCATCGCTGCGTCTTCGAGTACATCTATTTCGCCCGCCCCGACAGTCGGGTGTTCGGCGGTTCCGTCGACCGGGCCCGCCGCGCACTCGGCCGCCAGCTGGCCAAGGAGCAGCCCGCCCCGGGCGCGGATATCGTGTTCGCCGTCCCCGACTCGTCCAATGCGGCGGCGCTCGGGTACGCGGAGGCCTCGGGTCTCCAGCTCGAGCACGCGCTCATCCGCAATCACTACGTCGGCCGCACCTTCATCCAGCCCACGCAGGCCGGGCGCGATGCCAAGGTGAAGGTGAAGTACAACGCCGTGCGCGAGGTGCTCGAGGGCAAGAGCGTGGTGATGGTGGACGATTCGATCGTGCGCGGCACCACCACCCGCGGACTGGTGGCGCTGCTCCGCGGCGCCGGCGCGCGCGAAGTGCACATGCGCGTCTCGTCACCGCCCATCACCGGGCCGTGCTATTACGGCATCGACACGCCGGAGCGCGAGCAGCTGATCGCGGCCAATATGCCCGTCGCGGAAGTCGGCCGCGCCATCGGTGTGGATTCGCTCGGCTACCTTTCGCTCGACGGCATGCTCGCCGCCGTCCCCGACGGGCCCGGCGGATTCTGTCACGCGTGCTTCTCAGGGCAGTACCCCACGCAGCCCCCCGTGGATATCAAGCGGTATCGGGCCGGCGCATAGCGCACCGGCCCCCCTTCAGGGAGGGGCAGCATTGTGTCACAAGAGGTCTTCTTCTTCGGCGACGGCCGCGCGGAAGGCACGCGCGAGTGGAAGGACGTGCTCGGCGGCAAGGGAGCCAACCTCGCTGAAATGACGAATATCGGGATTCCCGTCCCGCCGGGATTCACGATCTCGTGTCCGATGTGCGACGCGTACCTCAGGGACGGGAAGGTACCGGACGGGCTGCGCGCGGAGGTGGAGCGCGCCATCGCGCGGCTGGAGACGGCCAGCGGACGGCGATTCGGCGATCCGGCCAATCCCCTGCTCGTCTCCGTACGCAGCGGCGCCCGCGTGTCGATGCCCGGCATGATGGAGACGATTCTCAACCTCGGACTCAACGACGACACCGTGGCGGGGCTCGCCGCCCTCAGCGGCAACCCCCGCTTTGCCTGGGACTCCTACCGCCGCTTCCTGCAGATGTACGGCGACGTGGTGCTCAACGCCCCGACCCATCACTTCGAGGCGCTCCTCGCCGCCAAGCGCATGGTGGCCGGCGTCGAGACCGACGCCGAGGTGCCGGTGGAGCTGCTCCAGGCGCTGATCGTCGAGTACAAGGCGCTGGTGCGATCGCAGGTCGGGCGGACCTTCCCGCTCGACCCGCGCGAGCAGCTCTGGGGGGCCATCGAGGCGGTCTGGCGCTCGTGGATGATCAAGCGCGCAGTGGACTACCGGCGGCAATACAACATCCCCGAAACCCCGGGGACGGCCGTCAACATCGTGGCGATGGTGTTTGGCAACCTCGGCAATGACTCTGGCACGGGCGTGGCCTTCACCCGCGATCCGTCCACTGGCGCCAAGCGCTTCTACGGCGAGTTCCTGATCAACGCGCAGGGCGAGGACGTCGTCGCCGGCATTCGCACGCCGCTTCCCATCGACCGGATGGCGGCGCTGCTGCCCGGCCCGCACGCCGAGCTGATGCGCGTGCAGGAGACGCTTGAGCAGCACTTCCACGACATGCAGGACCTCGAGTTCACGGTGGAGCGCGGCAAGTTGTACCTGCTGCAGACCCGCACGGGCAAGCGCACCGTGGGCGCCGCGGTGCGCATCGCGCGCGACATGGTCGCCGAGGGGCTCATCACGCAGCGCGAGGCGGTGCGGCGCGTGCAGCCGATGCAGCTGGACCAGTTGCTGCATCCCGTGATCGACAGCGGCGGCCATTCGCCGCTCGCCACTGGATTGCCCGCCAGTCCCGGCGCCGCCAGCGGCATGGCGGTCTTCGATGCGGACGTCGCAGAGGCGCACAGCCGAAAGGGAGAGAAGGTGATCCTCGTCCGCGATGAGACGACGCCGGACGACTTCCACGGCATTCTCGCGGCGCGTGCCGTGCTCACCGCGCGCGGCGGCATGACCAGCCACGCCGCCGTGGTGGCGCGTGGCATGGGCAAGTGCGCCGTGGTCGGATGCACCGCCGTCAAGGTGGACGCCAACCATCGCACGTTCACGGTGGGAGAGACGACCGTGAAGGAAGGCGAGTGGGTGACGCTCGACGGCGCGACGGGCCATGTGTACGTGGGCGACATCCCCACCCAGCCCAGCGAAGTGATGCGCGTCATGCTGGGCGAGCAACCACCCGACGACGCCCCGGTCTACCAGGCCTACAACGAGATCCTCGGCTGGGCCGACGCGGCACGCCGCCTGAAGGTCCGCGCCAACGCGGACACGCCGCACGACGCGCGGCAGGCGCGCCGCTTCGGCGCCGAAGGCATCGGGCTCTGCCGCACCGAGCACATGTTCTTCGAGGGCGATCGCATCACGTCGATGCGCGAGATGATCTGCGCCCACGACGAAGCGGGCCGGCGCCGCGCCCTCGCCAAGCTGCTGCCCATGCAGCGCGCCGACTTCGAGGGGATCTTCGAGGCGATGGACGGCCTGCCGGTCACCATCCGCCTGCTCGACCCGCCGCTGCACGAGTTCCTTCCGCACGGCGGTGAGGAGGCCAAGCTGCTGGCGCGTACCCTGGGCGTCACACGGCTGGAGCTGACCCACGTCATCGAGTCACTTCGCGAAACCAACCCGATGCTCGGGCACCGCGGCTGCCGGTTGGGCATCACGTATCCCGAGATCACCGAGATGCAGGCGCGCGCGATCTTCGAGGCCGCCGCCCACGTGACCAAGCACGGGGTGAAGGTGCTGCCGGAGGTGATGGTGCCGCTGGTGGCCACGCATCGCGAGTTCACCGACCAGCGCGCGATCATTGACCGCGTCGCCGCCGAGGTGGCGCGTGAGACGGGCATCGAGGTGCCCTTCCTCGCCGGGCCGATGATCGAGCTCCCGCGCGCCGCGCTCACGGCCGGAGAGGGCGCCGGCGCCGGCGCGCAGTTGTTCTCGTTCGGCACGAACGACCTGACGCAGACCACGCTCGGGCTCAGCCGCGACGACGCGGGCCGGTTCGTTCCGTTCTATGTCGAACGCGGAGTGTTCCCGGACGACCCGTTCCAGGTGCTCGACGTGCACGGCGTCGGCAAGCTCATCACGATGGCCGTCCACGACGGGCGCGCCGCTCGCCACGGACTCAAGGTCGGCATCTGCGGCGAACACGGCGGCGAGCCGCGGTCGATCCGCTTCTGTCACGAGCAGGGCCTCGACTATGTGAGCTGTTCGCCGTTCCGGGTGCCCATTGCCCGCCTGGCGGCGGCGCACGCCGCGCTCGAATAGGCGCCGCGCCGCACGCGTTCCCACGCCGCCGCACGACGCGCGCCGGTCCACCCGGGCCGGCGCGCCGTTTCTAACCGCGCCTCAGCTCGCCAGCGACCGGCTCAGCGCGCGCGCCAGCGCGTCCGCCATCGGCGCAACGGCTGTCTCGTCGAAATCTCCCATGAGGGCGGTCTGCATCCATTGTCGCGCGCGCAGGTACCCGCTTTCCCAGCTGACCGCATACCCCGCATTCAGCACGCGCGCCGCGAGATCCGAGGTGTCCCGCGCCGAGCCCGCCTGCCACGTCGCCACCGCGGGCGAGGCATCGACGCCCGAAACGAGTGGCTCGTGTCCGCTGGCGGCGAGACGGTCGCGCAGCGCGCGATTGCCGCGCTCAATCGCGGCATATCGCGCAGGCCAGTCGGTCGAACGGAGTGCCGCGGCGAGGGCCGCGACGAGCAGCGACGACTGCGTGAACGGCACGCCATCTCCGTCGAGATACCGTGCCAGGTCCAGGTAACGTGGCAGCGCGCTGTCCCCGGGAAACGGCACCTCGGCGCAGCAGACGATGGCCAGGCCGGCGACGGCGCCCAGTGCCTTGCCGCTGACCGTCGTCGCCAGGTCCACGCCGTCGAGCGACATCGGCACCGTACCGGCGCTCGACGCGGCGTCGAGTGCCAGCCGCGCGCCCGTCGCGCCGCACACGTCCCGCAGCGCCCCCAGGTCGTTGAGCATGCCGGTGCTCGTCTCGTGATGCACCACCCAGATCCATCCGGCACGCACCCGTCGCGCCGCGCGCACCACGCGTTCCAGCGGAAGCGGCGACCCCCACGGCGCGCGGAGCGCCTCGTGATCAATGCCATGCCGACGGGCGTGGTCGATCAGTCGCTCACCGAATTCGCCATTCGAGCAGACGACCGCCGGGCTGCCGTCACGCGCGATCTGGGCGGCGACGGCATCGTTGGCGAGCGTGCCCGACCCCGCAAAGACGGCCACGTGTCGCGCACCGATCAGCTCGGCGAGCGACCGGCGAATCAGCGCAAGATCCTCCGCGAACTCCGGCGACCGGTGCGAACGCAGGGGCTCCGCGATGCGGCGCCGCACCTCGGCCGAGAGCGGAACCGGACCGGTCAGGAAGGTCGCCGGCGCGGCGCGGCGATCACTCGTCAGGCCAAGCAACGACCCCGCGTGGCTGACGGCGGATTCCCGCGTCAGGTACATCGGCTGGAACGCCGCCTCCTCGGTGCCCATGAGCGGTCCGAAGGGCACGAAGCCCATGTGCGTGTACAGCTTCAGCTGTCGCGTGGTGGCGGAGATGACCGCGGTGTCGAGGCCGCGCGCCTCGCACTCCTCCACGACCCGCATCAGCAGCGCCCGCAGGACGACGCCGTGTCGGTACCCCGGCTCGACGGCCAGCAGGCGGATCTCACACAGCCGTCGGCCCGGCGGCAGGTAGCGGTCCACGTCGGGCAGCTTGGCGTCGATCGAGAACGGGCGCTGGTCGCGGAGCGCGAGCATGCCCGCCAGCTTCTCGTGGTCGCGCGCGATGATGAACGTCGACTCGTCTTCGAACCGGTCGATGAGGCGGCCGTCCGCGCGCGGCGCGTGCTGCGGGATCTCGGCCGCAAAGGTCTGGTGATTCAGGCGCCGGATATCGTCGAAATCATCTGCCGTCGCAAGCCGGACGGTCAGGGCGGCACTCGAGTCGCGCATGCGTCCCCCCGGGGTTGCAGAGCGTTGGAGGCGCGATGCGGTGCGCGACGGCCTCCCCGGAATACGTCCGAAAGCTCCGTTCGACGTGCGTGCGGCGGGGGGCATACCGGTGCGCCACATTGCCCCCGTTCCGGCGCGCTGTCAAGCCATTGCCGCGCCAGCCGGCGACGCCCGCACGGGAACGCACGCGCCCCGGAGGGCGTTAACTTACGGTTACGCCCTTCACATCACGTCAGGGAGATTTCTTTATATGGATCGGAAGGCAGAAGCGCAGTGGTTCGGCGACCTCAAGTCAGGCCACGGCACGATGTCGGTCGGCAGCAAGGCCTTCAGCGGCCCTTACTCGTTCATCAGCCGCTTCGAGGGCAGCAAGGACACCAATCCCGAAGAGCTGCTGGGCGCCGCGCACGCGGCCTGCTTTTCCATGGCGCTCTCCAACACGCTCGCCCAGCGTGGCACGCCGGTCACGAACGTCACGACGACGGCCGTGGTGACGGCCGAGAAGACCGATGCCGGCTTCGCCATCACCCGGATCGCGCTCACGACGCGCGGCGTCGTCCCCGGCCTGTCGGCCGAGGAGTTCAAGAAGGTCGCGGAAGAGACAAAGACCGGCTGCATCGTCTCGCGTGCACTGGCCGCCGTGCCGATGACGCTCGACGCGGAGCTGGTCGGGTAGCCTTCCGCTCGCTCGAGCCGCCGGCCCGGCGTACCTTTGGGCCGACGGTCGCATGAATCGACTCCGATCGTCACCCCAGAACGGGAGCCCGCGTGCAGCTCGAGATCATCGCCCTCAACCTGCTCTATGCCGTCGTTGGCGTTGTCCTCATGTTCCTGAGCTACCGGCTGATTGACCGGCTCACGCCCGAGGTCAACTTCCCGGCGGAGTTGAGCAAGGGCAACGTCGCCGTCGCGATCTTCGTCGCGTCCATCTTCATCTCGATCGCGCTGATCATCGGCAACGCGCTCAACTAGGGCCGTGCTCCCGATCAAGGCCTCCTGCGCCGACGCCGCGCGCGCCGTGGGATGGTGCGCCGCGGCTTGGCGCGTCGCGGTGCAACGCGGCGCGCTCGGCATCACCCTCGCCTGCCTCGCGTCGCCGGCGTCGCGGCCCGCCTTGCTCGCGCAGGACACGAACCACGTCGCGAACCGCGCCGCCACCCCAGCCAGCGCCAAGCGGCTCGCCCTGCGCAACGCCAGCCGCTACGACGACCCGTTCCGCCGCTACAGCAAGCGGTATTTCGGCCCCGGTTTCGACTGGCGCCTGTTCAAGGCCCAGGGCATGGCCGAGAGCGGACTCGACCCCGAGGCGACGAGCTATGTTGGTGCGCGCGGCATCATGCAGTTGATGCCCGCCACCTACAAGGCGATCGCCACCCGGCGGCCCGACTTCGGGGCGATCAACGACCCCGAGTGGAACATCGCCGCCGGCATCATGCACGACCGGTACCTCTGGAAGCTCTGGTCGAAGGCCATCAGCGAGCAGGAGCGCCCGGCCTTCATGTTCGGGAGCTACAACGCCGGCGAGGGCACCATCAGGCGGGCGCGCGCCACGGCCAAGGGCGTGGTGGGGCGCGACGAGCAGTGGGTGCACATCGAGCAGGTGGCGCCCACCGTGCCGCGGTGGCGGTACCGCGAAACGCTCGGCTACGTGCGCAAGATCGATCGCTACTACGCGGACATCAAGAAGCCGCGCTGATCACGCCAGCGTCAGCTGCTCCCACTGCACGTCGTAGTGCGTGAGGATCGAGGCGCGCTCCTCCGCTTCCAGCGGCGCGATGCTCACGTACGGGTGCTGGAACACCACGCGCCGCACGCCGCGGCGCACGAGCGCCCGCGTGCACGCCAGGCAGGGTTCGTGCGTGACGTAGGCGGTGGCAATGTGCCCATCGCAGAAGCCCAGCGCGTTCTCCTCCGCGTGGCTCGTGTGCAGGCACCGCTGCCCCGGCCGGCACGTGTCCGGCGTGCAGTGGGGCATCCCGGGGAGCGCGCCGTTGAATCCGGCGGACGCGACGCCGCCGTCCGGCCGCAGGAGCACGGCGCCGACTTGCAGGCGGCAGCAGGTACCGAGCCGGCTCAGCTCAGCGGCCATCCGCAAAAAGACTTCGTCCTTCAACGCCCGCCGGTCCATCGCCGCATCCTCCGCATGGGTGTCGCGCCGCCGCACCCGCGACGGCGGAAAACATGCGCCGCGTCCGTCGCCGCGGCAATGCGTGCCGCTGCCTCAGCAGCGGACCACACGAAAACAGCGACGCCTGGCTGGGCGTCGCTGTTTCCTCAACCCGCTCGCCGTTGGCGCGAGCTGGGCTGCGTCGCTACGGAATGATGATACTCGCTGATTCCACGGTGCTCGCATCGCTCAGCGTGGCCACGATGCGATAGGTGCCGGCCCCGTACGCCTCGACGCTCGTGTACGCCGCCGGACCCGTGCCCACCACCGACTCCAGCGTGGACCACGACCCGATGCCGCCGAGTCCGGACGGCGGAATGTAAATCTGCACGTCGAAACTCACCGCGTTCGGTGAACCCTGAACGGTCCAGTTGATAAAGTAGAAACTCTCCTCGAAGAAGGTCGAGGAGACGCTGGCGAACACGAACGGATCAGCCGACAGCGTGCAGGCGGCGCTGAATCCACCCTCACCCGGCTGCCCGTCGCCGTGCGCCAGGTGTGCCTTCTTCGCGTTGACGCTGATGTTGATGAGCTTGTACGCGCCCAGTTCGTCGACGTGGCACACGGCCACCTTGGACGCCGTGGCCGCGGCAGAGCGCGACATCAGCGACGCACTCTCGGGCTCGGTGGCAGGCGCGAACGGTGTGGCCTCGTCGCTGCACGCGGCAGCGATCAGCAGGGCAGCGAGCGGAAAGAATCGCTTCATGAGTTTACTCCAGACCGGGAGGACGCCGCCCGGGGTGGGGGAAAGGCCTACGGACGGCGCGTCTAACGAACGATAGAGCGCGCCGGGCCAAGGGTCAAGCTGGATCTGGCCCGGCGGTGGCTGATGGCGAATTATCAGACCGCGGGTGCCAGAAAACAGTGACCTACGACACAAACCAGCGGCGACCCATGGGGCCGCCGCTGGCTCTTTTCCGACCGTTTCAGGTGGAGGCGGAGGGAGTCGAACCCTCGTCTTGCACAGGATCATCCACAGCGTCTACGTGCGTAGCTCACCGATTGATGTTTCCGGCGGCTGGGTGGTGAGCGCCCGACCGACGGATGAGCCCTCTAGAGTTTCGCGCTGCCGCCGAGGACGTACGGCCACGCTATCCCGGATTTGCGATACCCGGCAGCCCGCCCCGGGAGGGCTGACCATCGGGCACTGCTGGGGTAAAGCCTAAGCTTTACGCAGCAAGAGCGAAGTTGTTGTTCGCAGGTAACGTTTCCCAGGCGGTTTTACGAGGAACCCGAGGACCTCGGCACGCAGCCATGAAGCCACCTACACAATCGAAACCAGGTCGCCCCCTGAACTGACATTTAAATATAGCGGGATGCCTACCGATTTACGATGGGGAGCTCGGATGTTGAGTCGGGATAGGGAGTTACGAGCCGGATGTACGATCGGAGTCGCCATCCAAATCGTGAATCCGAATCGTGAGTCAGAATCGCGAATCCGAATCGCCCATCCCCATCCGAGCTCCCAATCGACAATCCTGACTCGCGGTGCGCTTCACCCCACGACCCGATTCCGTCCCCCATGCTTCGCCGCGTACAGGTTCTCGTCCGCCCGCTTGAAGAGCGTGCCCTTGCCGTCACTGCCGGCGCTGTAGATCGCCACGCCCATGCTCACCGTCACTCGGATCGCCACGCCGTCGTGCGGCACCGTGGCCGCCTCGACGGCCTGCCGGAGTCGCTCCGCGAGCTCCATCGCCCCGTCCATCGCGGTCTGGGGCAGGAGGAGCGCCAGTTCCTCACCGCCGAGCCGGGCGCAGATGTCCACGGTGCGCACGCCGTCGCGCAGTACCGTGGCGACCTGCTGGAGCACCGCGTCGCCCGCGTCGTGCCCGTAGGTGTCGTTCACCTTCTTGAAGAAGTCGAGGTCGCACAATACGAGCGCGGAGGTTCCCCCGAACCGGTCCGTCTCGTTGAGCACGCGTTCCAGTTGCTCATCGAAGTGGCGACGGTTCCACAGCCCGGTCAGCGCGTCGGTCCGCGAGCGTCGACTGGTCTCGGCGAGCTCCCACGACGCCTCCAGGGCATTGACCGCGAGCGCCGACAGCACGCTTCCGTTTCGTATCTCGAGCGCCCGCAGCACGCCGAGCTGGGTTGCCCCCACCACAATCGCACCGATCGCCGTGGTCCCGCGCATCATCGGCAGCACGGCCATCGAACCGGCCACGACACCGCCATCGTCGTCGCGCAGCAGGCCGCCGCGTTCGGCGAGGAACCGGGCGTCTTCCCAGAACGACGCGCTCCCGTCGATGCAGGCGGCGCCCGCCACGGAGCTCGGCGTGACCACCCCGTCCCGCATGGCCCACGGGGCGTGGGCGCTATGGGCCGCGACGCACCCCGTGCGCTGCGCCGCGTCCCAGCGCAGCAGCACGGCGAACTCGCCGCCGGTCACTTCGACGGCATAGTCACAGAGCGCGCGCTCCAGCGCGTCCGGCTCGTGCGCGCGCTGCAGGTCGCGCGCGATGCGCAACAGCGCGCGCGTGAAGCGGCTCTGGCGCGCCACCTCGTTGCGCGTGGCGAACAGGCTCGCCAGGCGCCCCACCTGCGCCGCGTGCCGAGGCAGCCAGTCACGGAGCGAATCGCGTGTCGACGTGAATCGGTCCGTCGCCGCGAGCACGATGGCGCCCGCCGCTTCACCCGAGGCGAACCGCACCGGGCAGATGGCGATGCGGGGCTCGTCGTCCCGGCGCTCGAACCCCACCATCTGCTCCGCCGCCGACCACGCAACGAGCGCGCGTTCCGGCACCGTTCCCCACGTCGCGGCGGCCGGCGGCAAACCATCGCCCGACCATGCCACGATGTCCAGGGCGTTCCGGTCGCCGCCGGCGTGCCGCCACAGCGTCACCTCGGCGGCGCCGTGCTGGCGCGCGACGTCCATCAGGTACGGCCGCAGCTCCTCCGCGAGTTCGCGGGCGTCGCGCTCTGCGAGGCCCGCAAGGTCCTCGCCGCGCAGCACCTGCACCGGGCTGAGCGACGGCCGCGGCGGCGCGGCCGGTGGCGGCGCCGGCGCGGGCGGCGCCTCGCCGGCGCGACGGCGTACACCAAGCAGGTAGCCGGCGAGCGCGCCGACTGCGGCAACCGCCAGCACAAGCGCGCCGCTCACGCGCTACGCGCCCAGCTCGAGAATGCGCGAGGCGGCGACGGCGGCCCCAAAGCCGTTGTCGATGTTGCACACCACCACGCCGGCCGCGCAGCTGTTGAGCATGGTGAGCAGCGCCGACAGTCCGCGGAAGCTCGCGCCGTAGCCGACGCTCGTCGGCACGGCGATGACGGGCACGCGCACCATGCCGCCAACCACCGACGGCAGCGCGCCATCCATGCCGGCCACCACCACCACCACGCGCGCCGCGCGCAACGCGTCCTGCTGCGCGAGGACGCGGTGGATCCCCGCCACCCCGACATCGGCCACGCGCCGCGACGCGTGCCCAAACGCGCGGAGCGCCACGATGCACTCCTGCGCCACCGGCAGGTCGCCCGTCCCCGCCGTCACGATCAGCGCCCCCGATTCGGCGGGCGCCGCGGCCCCCGTGCGGCGCAGCAGCACCGTGCGCCCCAGGTCATCCGCTTCGGCGGCCGGATACGCGGCACACAGCGCCTCACGCATCGCACCGTCGGCGCGCGTCACGAGGAAGCCGTCTCCCTGCGCGGCGAGGCGGGCGCAGATCTGCCGCGCCTGATCCGGTGTCTTCCCTTCCCCGAACACCACCTCCGGATACCCCTGACGCAGCGCGCGATGGTGATCGATCTGCGCGAACGTGAGGTCTTCCACCGGCGCGGCATCGAGTTGCGCGAGCGCGTCGTCCACGGTCCGACGCCCAGCCGCCACGTCGCCGAGCAGGGTCCGCACGCGGTCGCGCATCATGCGGCCGGCTCGACGAGCTCGGGCGGCTCTTCTGAGCCCGTGCCCGCCGTATCGTGCATCCAGTCGCTGGCGAGGTAGTCGCGAAAGATCCCCTCCACCTCGTCGAACGACTTCACGGCGTGGAGCTGCTTGCGCAGGGAGGCCGAATTGGGCAGGCCGCGCACGTACCAGCCGAGGTGCTTGCGGAACTCGAGGGCGGCGCCCACCGGATCGTGCTCGAACTCCTGCACCATGCGCGCATGCGCCAGCGCCGCCTCGAACCGGCCCTTCACGTCGGGAGCGGCCGGCACCGGCGTGCCATCGATCAAGGCGCGCGCCTCGCGGAAAATCCACGGCTGGCCGAACGCGCCACGACCGATCATCACGCCCGCGCATCGCGTGTGCTGCCACATGCGCAGCGCATCGCCCGACGTCTTGATGTCGCCGTTGCCGAGCACCGGGATCTCAAGCGCCTCCACGACGCGTGCGATCTCGTCCCAGTTGGCCGCCCCCGAATACATCTGCGTGCGGCTGCGGGCGTGCAGCGCGAGCATGCGGGCGCCGGCGTCCTGACAACGCAGCGCGATCCCCACCGGGTCGCGCATGTCCTCGTTCCACCCGCTGCGGATCTTCACCGTCACGGGCAGGTGCGTCGCCCCCGCCACGGCGCGGATGATCGCCTGCACGAGATCCAGGTCGCGCAGGCACCCCGAGCCGCCGTTGCGCCGCACCACTTTCTTGACCGGACAGCCGAAGTTGATGTCGATGTAGTCGGGCTGAAACAACTCCGTGACCAGCCGCGACGCATCGGCCATGGACTCCGGCTCGGCGCCGAAGATCTGCACGCCAATCGGTCGCTCGTCGGCCCCGAACGCCAGCTTGCCGAGCGTCGCCTGGTTCTCCCGTCGAATCCCCTCGGCGGAGAGGAACTCGGTGACGACCACGTCCGCGCCAAAGCGGCGGCAGAGGCGTCGGAATGGGGACTCCGACACCCCCGCCATCGGCGCCAGGAAGACAGGGACGTCCGAGGAAACCTGAAAGGGAAAACGGGGCATCCTGATCAACCTAATTGGAAGGCCAAGTCCGTGCAACAACATGATTTGACTTCACTTGCGACGGAGGTTAGCTTCGCCACACTACCGTCAATTGCTGCGTTTCCGGGGTCCTGCATGGAACTGCGTGAATTCTTTTCCGAAGATGCCGTCCAGCTCAACCTGGCTGGCACCACCAAGGACGACGTCCTCAAGGAACTGATCGGCCTGCTCGCGCTGGACGAGAAGAACGAGCAGATGCTCTTCAAGATGCTGAAGCGCCGGGAGAACCTCGGCTCCACCGGTATCGGGCGCGGCATCGCCATTCCCCACTGCCGATCGCTTGTAGTCAGCAAGCTCCGGGTGGCGTTCGGACGCAAGAAGGAAGGGCTCGACTTCAAGGCGATGGACGGCCAGCCGGTGCACTTCTTCTTCCTCATCGTCGCGCCGCCGCTCGAGGTCTCCAACCAGTACCTGCCGGTGCTGGGGAAGATTGCGCAGTTCTCCAAGGAGCCCGACCTGCCCGACCGCCTGCTCGCGCTCGACGAGCCGGCGCAGTTCATGAAGCTGCTCGAGGAGAAGGGCATTTAGCGATTGCCGCGTCGCCCGCGGATCCCCCGCGGATCGCCCGCGGATCGCCCGCGAGCCTGCGCGACGAAACATGACGTGAGGCGCCTCCGCTTCGTGCGGAGTCGAACAGCAACGGGCGGTGTGCAAACGCGCACCGCCCGCGTTGCCTCTCAGGGCGTCTGCGCCGCCGGGTGCTCGACCACCGTGCGCGCGATGTCCCGGCGCAGCCGGCGCCGTACGCGCCCGGCCTGCAGCACCGCCGCGACGATGAGTCCGAGCGTCAGCCCCCACCAGATCCCGGCGCCGCCCAGTGGCGTCCGGAAGCCGAGGACCGCCGCGAGCGGAACGCCGAGCGCCCAGAATCCGAAGAGGTGGAGGAACATCGGCACCTTGGTGTCGCCGGTGCCGCGGGCGAGCCCGCTCGCCACGGCTTGTGTGCCGTCGAAGACCTGGAAGACGCCGGCGATGGCGATCAGGGGAGCGGCGGCCGCCACGACTGCCGCGTCCAGCGTAAACCACCGCGCGATCGCGGAGGGAAAGGCAAGCATGAGCATGCCGCTGAACGCCATGAAACCGACTCCCAGCACCCAGGCCCCCGCGGCGTGGCGGCGCGCGGAGGGCATGTCGCTCCGCCCCACCGCTTGCCCCACGAGGGCAGCCGCGGCCACCGAGAACCCGACGGGGACCATGAACGTGAGTGAGGCGAGGCTGAGGGCCACCTCGTGCGCGGCGAGCGGCACGGTGCCGAGCCATCCGAACATGAGCGTCGCCATGGCGAATGCGCCGGCTTCGAAGAACCACTGAAAGCCGATCGGCGCCCCGAGGCGTACGGTGGCCCACAGGGGCCCGAATGCGGTCGCCGCGCGCCACGATCCGGTCAGATGCGGCCGCAGCGTGGGCCACCCCGCCACCAACAGCGTTGCGCCCATGACCCAGCGCGCCAAGACGGTGGCCCACGCCGAGCCGGCGACGCCCATGGGCGGCGCCCCGAGGTTGCCGAAGATCAACACCCAGTTGGCGAAGACGTTCACGAGGTTGGCGACGACCACGGCAACCAGCACCGGTCGCACGACCAGCATCGCCTGCAAGGCCTGCCGCAGCACCACGAAGAGGAAGAAGGCGGGAAGGCCGACGGCGCTGATCTCCACGTAATGACGCGCCATGGGCACCACGGCCGGCGGCTGCCGCAACAGCTGGAAGGCGGAGCCGCTGAATGCGAACGCCGCACCGACGAGCACGCTGATGAGGAGCGCGAGCAGGACGCCGCGCTGGATGCCGCGTCGCGCCCCGCCCAGATCACCGGCCCCGAAGGCCTGCGCGACCACGGGGTCGAGCGCCATCAGCGTGCCCATGCCGAAGATGGCGACATTGAAGAAATAGAAGTTGCCCAGCGCCACGCCGGCGAGCGCGTCCGCGGAGAGCCGCCCGACCATCAGCGTGTCCACAAACCCCATCACCTGCAGGCCGACCTGCACGATCACCACCGGCGCGGCGACGGCGAGCATCTCGCGCAGTTCGGTGCGAGTGGGCCAGGAGAAGGTCGGCGTCAGCATGGGCGTCAGTCAGAATAACACGCGCGCCGTCTTCGCGGCGGGCCCGCTCGGGAGTGCGCCGCGTCCGCAGTTCCAGAGATGCGGAGTGACGGGAATTTCGCTATCGTTTACCCTCGAACGTGCGCTGCCGCTGCCTCTCGTGCAGCCCCTTCGTCAGCCCCGCCCCACACACCTGGCGTTTCCCCGATCCGCGTGAGCTGGAAGGTCCGTGCCCGAGATCCTGCTGCTCGATGATGATCCGCTGCAACTGAAACTGCTCTCTCGCACTCTGCACGGGCTCGGGTACACGGACCCCATCGCGTGCGACTCCGCCGAGGCGGCACTGCAGGCGCTGAGTGCGCCGCATCAGGCCATAGGGCTCATCCTGCTCGACCTCAACATGCCCGGCGTCGACGGCGTGGCCTTCCTCAAGCTGCTGAGCGAGCGGCGCTTCGACGCCGCCGTGGTGCTCGTCAGCGGCGAGGACGAGCGACTCATCGAGAGCGCGGCACGCTTCGGTGCGTCGCAGAACATCAGGATGCTGGGCGCCATCTCCAAGCCGGTGCTGCCCGCAGAGCTGAAGACGGTGCTCGAGCACTGGCAGAAGCCGACAGCGGCCCCCGCCCCGCCCAAGCAGTATCCCGCCGACCAGATTGCCCGCGCCATTCTCGAGAACGAACTGGTGCCGCACTTCCAGCCCATCGTCAATCTGGTCACCGGCGCGCTCGCCGGCGCGGAGACGCTCGTGCGCTGGCAGCATCCCAGCGATGGACTCGTCATGCCGGGGCAGTTCATCGCGGTCGCCGAGGAGCGGGGCCTGATTCGCGACATCACGAGACTCATGATCCGCGCCGCAGTGACGCAGGGCCGCGTCTGGCGCGACCAGGGGCTCCATGTCTTCGTCGCCGTGAACGTGTCGATGGGTGACCTCACCCGCGCCGATTTCGCCGACTTCGTGCTCGACGCCCTCGAACGCAGCGGCCTGCCGCCCGACGACCTCGTGCTCGAAGCCAGCGAACAGCGCGTCGCCCAGGACCCCGACACCGCGCTGGCGGCCATCAGTCGGCTGCGCATGCGCCGCATCACGATGGCCATCGACAACTTCGGCATCGGGTCGTCGTCGCTCGCCCAGCTGCGCGACATCCCGTTCAACGCGGTGAAGGTGGACGGGTCATTCGTGCACGGCGCCGGAGGCAGCGCCGTCCTCGGCGCCATCGTCAACTCAAGCATCGACCTGGCGCGGCAGCTCGGCATGCGCACGGTGGCGGAGGGCGTCGAGGACTCCACGGACTGGGTCTGGCTGCGATCCAGCGGCTGCGAGATGGCGCAGGGCTGGTTCATCGGCGCGCCCATGGCCGCCTCGGAACTTGCCGCGTGGCTCACCGCCTGGGAGAAACGCCGACGGCGGCTCTTCGACGCCTGACGGCGCGGGCCGCGCGCGCTGCCGGGCGCCGACCGGCGCCCGCTGCTATTCCCACTCGATGGTGGCCGGCGGCTTGGAGCTGATGTCGTAGACGACGCGGTTCACGCCCGGCACCTCATTGATGATCCGGCTCGACATGCGGCCGAGCACATCGGGCGGGAACGCAAACCAGTCGGCGGTCATGCCGTCGGTGCTGGTCACGGCGCGCAATGCCACCACGTGCTCGTACGTGCGACCGTCGCCCATGACGCCAACGGAGCGCACGGGCAGGAAGACGGCGAAGGCCTGCCAGATGGTGTCGTACAGCCCGGCCGCGCGGATTTCCTCGAGGTAGATGGCGTCGGCCTGCCGCAGCGTATCGAGGCTCGGCTGGTCCACTGCGCCAAGCACGCGAATCGCCAGCCCCGGGCCGGGGAACGGATGGCGACCGACCATCTCCTCGGGCAGGCCGAGTTCGCGGCCGACGTTGCGCACCTCGTCCTTGAACAGCTCACGGAGCGGCTCGATCAGCGTGAACACCATGTCGGGCTTCAGGCCGCCCACGTTGTGGTGCGTCTTGATCGTGGCGCTCGGACCGCCCTTGGCGCTCACCGACTCGATGACGTCGGGGTAGAGCGTCCCCTGCACGAGGAAGGCCGCGCCCTGCCCTGCCTCGGCGGCCGCGTCCTCGAACACGTCGATGAACGTGTGCCCGATGATCTTGCGCTTCCGTTCGGGCTCCTCGACGCCGGCGAGCGCCGACAGGAAGCGCTCCTCGGCCCGCACCGTGATCAGCTTGATGCCCAGGTGGCGGCCCATCAGCCGCTCCACCTGCTCGCGCTCGTGCAGGCGCAGCAGGCCCGTATCCACGAAGATGCAGGTGAGCTGGTCGCCAATCGCCCGGTGCACGAGCGCCGCGGCCACCGAGGAATCCACCCCGCCCGACAGGCCGCAGATCACGTGCTTGTCGCCGACCAGGGCGCGGATCTTGGCCACCTCGATGTCGATGAAGTGCCCGGGGGTCCAGTCGGGCGTGCAGCCGCAGACGCCGAAGAGGAAGTTCTGGATGATCTCGGCGCCGCGCACCGTGTGCGCGACCTCCGAGTGGAACTGCACCGCGTGCACCGGCTTGTGCGCGTGGCGGAAGCCGGCGATCACGCGGTCGCTCCGCGCCGTGACCACGTAGCCGGGCGGCGCCGCCTCCACGTGATCCCCGTGGCTCATCCAGACCGTCGTCTTCTCCCCGGTGTCGAAGCCGCCGAAGAGTCCGGCCGGCTCCACCACCTGCACCTCGGCGCGCCCGTACTCACGGCCGCCGCCCGCGACGACCTCGCCGCCCTCGGCGTGCGCGATCCACTGCATCCCGTAGCACACCCCCAGCAGCGGCGCGATGTCGAGGATCCCCGTCTCGAACGACGGCGCCCCTTCATCGGTGACCGAACTCGGCCCGCCCGAGAGAATGATGCCGGCAGGGTTCCACTCGCGGATCCACGCGAGAGAGCGCGTGGGCGGGTGGATCTCGCAATACACGTGCGCCTCGCGCACGCGGCGGGCAATGAGCTGGGTGAACTGGGATCCGCAGTCGAGGATCAGGATGCGCTTCACGAGTGCTTCCACTCCGGTCCGTCGAGCTTCACGAACTCGACATGCTTCGAGTCGAGGTCGATGATCGCAGCGCAGGGGGCGCCGTGGACCCAGCCACAGGCTTCGCCGGGGTTCACGATCAGCGTCTCCCCGCGCGTCTTCATCTCCTGCTTGTGCTCGTGCCCGTGCACGACGAGCGTGTGCGTTGCCAGCGAACGCTCCGACACGTCGGCGAGATCGTGCACGAGGAGGATCTTGTGTTCGTTGATCTGCGTCGAGTGCGGCGCCTCGAACAGCTCGCAGGCCAGCGCCTGCGCCGCCGTGGCGCGCAGCCCCTCGCGGTCCCCGTCGTTGCGGCCGAATACGCCCACCATCGGCGCGGCATAGTCCAGGAACGGCTGCAGCGCGAACGGCGAGCAGTAATCACCCGCGTGCAGCAGCATCTCCACGCCCCGCGCCTGGAACTCCTGCAGCAGCGCCGCGATGGCCGGCACGCGATCGTGGGTGTCGCTGATGAGTCCAATGCGCATCACCCCTCCGTCCATTCAAGGGTCTCGGCTTCGAGCCGGACCAGGTCATCCATCGTCTCGCGGCGCGTGATCACCGCCCACCGCGTTCCATCAACCAACACCTCGGGAGCCCGCGGACGCGTGTTATACGTCAGCGCCATCACGTAACCGTACGCGCCGGTGGTGCGAACCGCCAGCAAATCCCCGGGCCGCGCGTCGTCCATCGCCCGGTCGCGCGCAAGGAAGTCGCCGGTCTCGCAGATCGGGCCCACCACGTCCACCATGCTCGTGCCGCCGCGCGGCCGCACCGCCTCGATGGCGTGATACGCGTCGTAGTGCGACGGCCGCAGCAATTCCGACATCCCCGCGTCGCAGATGACGAAGTCGGTGCCCCCGCTCGGCTTGCGGTACAGCACGCGCGTGAGGAGCGCCCCCGACTCGGCGACCACGAAGCGACCGGGCTCGACGATGAGCTCGAGGCCGAGCGACGCCGCCACGGGTACGACGATCTGTGCAAAGCGCGCGAGGTCGGGCGCCTCCTCGGCGTCGTAGCGCGCCGGCAGTCCGCCGCCGGCGTCGAAGTACCGGAGCGGCGCCCCCTGGCGCTGCAGGTCGCGCGCGAGCTGGGCCAGCCGCGACACGCCATCCACGTACGGTTCCAGCGACGTCAGCTGCGACCCGACGTGCATGTCGAGGCCCGCCAGTTCCACGTGCGGCGACGCCAGCGCACGCGCCGCCACCGCCGGCACGTCGCCCCACGGAATCCCGAACTTGTGGCCGCGAGAGCCGGTCGCAATGAACTCGTGCGCGTTCGCCACGTGCACTTCGGGGTTCACGCGGAAGGCAATGCGGGCGCGCACGCCGAGCGCCTTGGCCTCCTCCTCCACGATCTCCAGCTCGGCGCCCGATTCCACGTTCAGGAGCAGGACGCCGGCCTCGATGCCCGCGCGAATCTCGGCGCGCGTCTTGCCGACGCCGCCGAAGATGATGTCATCGGGGGCGAACCCGGCTCGGCGGGCACGCAGGAGCTCGCCGCCGGAGACGACGTCGGCGCGGCAGCCGGCGTCGCGCAGCACCCGGAGCAGCCCGCGGCTGCTGTTCGCCTTCAGCGAGTAGTGGATGCGGTGCGGCACGCCGGCGAGCACCGCGTCGAGTGCGCGGTAGCGCTCGCGCAGCGCATTCGCGCTGTACACATACGCCGGCGTGCCCGCCGCGGCGGCGATCGCCTCCAGCGGGACCCCCTCACACCAGAGGGTCCCGTCGCGACGCTCGTAGGGCTGTCCTAGTACGCGCGCGCCCACACGGCCTCGGCCTTGGACGGACGCCCGCAGCACAGGCAGGTCGCCGGCGCGTCCGGGCTCCTGAACTCCGCGTCCGGCATGCACCGGATCGTGGCTTTCGTCTCCTCCTTGACCTTGGCTTCGCATGCCGCGTCCCCGCACCAGCCGGCAAAGACGAACCCGCCCTTCCCGTCCATCAGCGCCTTGAACTCGTCGTACGAGATCTTGCCGCGCACGCTGTTCGCCTCGCGGCGATCGAGCGCGGCCTGCAGCATGTCATTCTGGATGCGCTCGAGGAGCGCCGCCGCCGCGGCCGGCAGCCCGTCCATGGGCAGCGACTGCTTGGCGCGCGTGTCGCGGCGCGCCGCGAAGACCGCCTGCTTCTCGAGGTCCTTGGGGCCGAGCTCGAAGCGCAGCGGGACGCCGCGCAGCTCCCACTCGTAGTACTTGGCGCCCGAGCGCATGCCGTCGCGCAGGTCCACGTGAACGCGCAGGCGGTCCGTCGCGCCCCGCCCCGTCCACTCGGTGAGCTCGGCCTTCACCTGGAGCGCCGCCGCGGTGAGGCGCGCCTTCTCCTCCTCGTTCTTCCAGATGGGGACGATGACGATCTCGATCGGCGCCAGGCGCGGGGGCGTGCAGAGCCCGTTGTCGTCGCCGTGCGTCATCACCAACCCGCCCACCATGCGCGTGCTCACGCCCCACGACGTGTTCCAGGCGAACGCCATCTCGCCCTTCTCGTCCTGGAATTGCAGCTCGAACGCCTTGGCGAAGTTCTGCCCGAGGTTGTGCGAGGTGCCCGCCTGCAGCGCCTTGTTGTCCTGCATCATCGCCTCGCACGAGTACGTGCGCAGCGCGCCCGCGAACTTCTCGCTCTCGCTCTTGAGCCCGGTGATGACGGGCATCGCCATCCACTGCTCCATGAACGTGCGATAGACGCCCAGCATGCGCCGCGCCTCTTCCTCGGCCTCGTCATGCGTCGTGTGCGCGGTGTGCCCTTCCTGCCAGAGGAACTCGAGCGTGCGCAGGAACAGCCGCGTGCGCATCTCCCACCGCACGACGTTCGCCCACTGGTTGATGAGGATCGGCAGGTCGCGGTACGACTGCGTCCACTTGGCGAACATGTGGTAGATGATCGTCTCGGACGTCGGACGGATGAACAGCGGCTCCTCGAGCTCCTTGCCGCCGCCATGGGTCACGACCGCACACTCGGGGGCAAAGCCCTCGACGTGCTCCGCCTCCTTCTTCATGAAGCTCTCGGGAATCAGCAGCGGGAAGTACGCGTTCTGGTGTCCCGTCGCCTTGAACATGTCGTCCAGGGCGCGCTGCATGCGTTCCCAGATGCCGTAGCCGTTGGGCCGGATGACCATCGATCCCTTGACGGGCGAGTAGTCGGCCAGCTCGGCGCGCAGCACCAGTTCGTTGTACCACGCGCTGAAGTCGTCGGCGCGGGTGGTCAGCTTCTTGTCGTCAGCCATCGTCCTGGGGTCAGTCTTCACGCGGGGCGGGAACCCCCGCCTCGGCGAGCGCGGCGAATCCGCGCTCGGGATCCAGCAAGTCGTGCAGCACTATCTCGGCGCCCTCGCGCGCCACCGCGCCCGGCGCGCGCGACAGCGGGCGCACCTCGGCTCGCGTGTCGTCGCGCAGCACCATCAGCCACGCCGCACCGGCGCGTTCGGCCGACTTGATCTGCGCCGACGACTTCTGCGTGCGCAGCTTCTCCTCGTTGAGCACATACTCGGCGGCGTAGCCCAGGCGGCGCAGCGCCGCCGCAGCGCGCAGCACCGTCGCCGGCTCGTTATGCTCACTGCTCACCACCCAGAAGTCCGGGCCGTCGGCCAGGGCATCGTCGAACAGGCCGTGCTCCTTGAGCAGTTCGCCGAGCACCACGTCGCCCATGCCGAAGCCGAGTGCCGGCAGGTCCACGCCGCCGAGCTGGCCCAGCAGGTTGTCGTAGCGTCCGCCGCCACAAATGGCGCGCAGCTCGCCGCGCGCATCGAACAGCTCGAAGACGGTGCCGGTGTAGTACGCCAGCCCGCGCACGATCGAGAGGTCCACGTCCACCCATGCCTCGACGCCGAGCGCATGCAGGTGACCGAGGTATCGGCCGAACTGCGCGATGGCGGGCTTCGCCGCCTCCACGTGCCCGAAGTCGCGGTCGAGGTCGTCCATGGACGAGATGTCGGGCAACGCCATGACGCGTTCGATCTGGTTCGGCACGAGGCCCGCTGCCTCCAGCTTCTCCCGCGAGATCTCGTGCGGCTGGCGCTCGACCTTGTCGAGCACGCCGTACACGGCCCCGAGCTGGCCCTCCGCAACGCCAATGGCCGCGAGCAGCGCGTTGAGCAGGCGCCGGTCGCTCACGCGCGCCCGCACACCGTTGGGCCCGAGGCCAAGCTCGCGCATGATGTCGATGGCCACGCACAGCAGCTCGGCGTCTGCCAGCTCGCTCGGCTCCCCGACGATGTCCACATTGAGCTGGAAGTGCTCGCGCAGGCGACCGCGCTGGGCCCGCTCGTAGCGGAACAGCTGCGGCAGCGAGAACCATCGAACGGGTTTCGGCAGCGCGTTGGCGCGCGCCGCCACCATCCGGGCGAACGTCGGCGTCATCTCCGGACGCAGCGACACCGCGCGTCCGCCCTTGTCCTCGAAGCTGTAGAGCTGGCCGACGATCTCGTCGCCGCTCTTCGCCGTGTACAGTTCGAGGGGCTCGAGCGGGGGTCCGTCGTACTCCACGAACGAGTACCGGCGCGCGACCGCGCGCCAGGCACGAAAAATCGCCGTGCGGCGCGCGAGATCTTCAGGGTAGAAGTCGCGAAAGCCGGGAAGTGGGCCTTTCGGTTGCATCCATTGAAATTACCCGGCGGTGGGCGATACCTGCAACCGCGTCATCGCATCTCCCACCGTGTGGAAGCTGCCGGTGATGACCACCGTAGCCCCCTCCTCGGCCGCCCGGACGAGCGCCCGGTCGAAATCGCGCACCACCTCGGCAGCCCACCCATGGACGCGGGCGTATGCCATCACGTCGGCGACGTGCCAGGCGCGGCTCGCCGGCGCGGTGGGCGAATTCGTGAGGACGAACAGGTCCACATGGGGGGCGAGCGCCGCCATCATCGACGCCCAGTCCTTGTCGCTGAGCACGCTGAAGACCACGGCGATGGGCCGGGGCATGCGGGTCTCGGCGAGCGTTTGGGCCAGCGTGCGCGAGCCGTCCGGGTTGTGCGCGACGTCGAAGACGTGCTTCCCGACCCGCTGGAACCGCCCCGGCAGGCTGACCCGGCGCAGCCCGGCCTCCACCGCGGCCGGGCTGGGCCGGAGGTCGTCCGGCAGCTCCTCGAGCATCGCGAGCGCGACGGCCGCATTGGACGCCTGGTGGCGTCCGATGAGCGGCGTGCGCACCATCCGCACGTCATTCTCGCGGCGCAGGTTGAACCGGGTCCCCTCGGCGGTCACCGCCACGTCCTCGACGGCCGATTCCCCGAACACGGTGCGGATGGGCGTGGCCCCGTGCGCCCGGGCGTGCGACACCAGCAGGTCGCGGATGCCCAGTTCAGGCTCGCCCACCACCGCCGGGATGCCCTCCTTAAAGATGCCCGCCTTTTCGAAGGCGATCTCTTCGCGCGTCGCCCCCAGGTACTCGACGTGGTCGATCTGGATGTTCGTGACCCCGGCGACGAGCGGGCGCAGGACATTGGTGGCGTCGAGCCGCCCGCCAAGGCCGGTCTCGATCACCGCGACGTCGGCGCGGTCTTCGCTGAAGAACTGGAACGCCATCGCCGTGGTGGCCTCGAAGAACGTGGCGCCCAGCCGCTCCACCTCGGGCGTCCACTGCTCCACCCACGACACGATCCGCTCGCTCGCCACCGGCGCGCCGTCCATGAGGAAGCGCTCGGGGAAGTCCACGAGGTGCGGCGACGTGTAGCGGGCCACGCGCAACCCGCGTTCGCGCAGGACGGCGTCGAGCGTGGCGCAGACGCTTCCCTTCCCGTTCGTGCCGGCCACGTGCAGGGCCCGCAGGTTCAGGTGCGGATCGCCGAGCGCGCGCAGGAGTGCCTGCACCCGTTCAAGGCCCAGCTTCCATTTTCCGGTCGTGCGCCCATACAGGAAGTCGAGCGCATCGTGGTACGTCTTCAGGCCGTGTCCCACCCGGACGCCACTGGCTTAAGGCTCATGTGCCGCAGGAGTCGGCCCACCGTCTGCTTCAACTGGTGGCGGTGCGCCACATGGTCCACCATGCCACGGTCGAGAAGGAACTCGGCGGTCTGGAACCCCTCCGGGAGGTCCTGCCCCAGCGTCTGGCGGATGACGCGCGGCCCCGCGAACCCGATGACGGCGCCCGGCTCGGCGAGGATCGCGTCGCCCAGCATGGCGAACGAGGCGCTGACGCCGCCGGTGGTCGGATTGGTCAGGATCGAGACGTACGGAATGGCCCGGTCGTGCAGCTGCGACAGCACCGCCGACGTCTTGGCCATCTGCATCAGGGAGAGCACGCCTTCCTGCATGCGGGCCCCGCCTGAGGCCGACACGATGATGAGCGGGAACTTCTTCTCCAGGGAGCGCTGCGCGAGGCGCGCGATCTTCTCTCCCACCACGGAGCCCATGGAGCCGCCCATGAACGCGAAGTCCATCACGCCGAGGTTGACGGGCATCTTCTCCATCGTGCCCGTGGCCGTCAGAATCGCGTCAGTGTCCCCGGCCGTGCCCAGCGCCTTCTTGAGGCGCGCCGGGTAATCCGGGAACTGGAGCGGGTCGGTGGACCGGAGGTCCACCTCGGTCTCCTCAATGGACCCCTCGTCCAGCAGGAGTGCGGCGTACTCATGGGCCCGCATGCGACGGTGGAAGTCGCACGACGGACACACGTGCCAGTTCCGGACGAGTTTCTCCCGGATATCCGTATGCCCACAGGCCTCGCATTTCTCCCAGACGTCCGGCGGAATCTCCAGCCGTTCACGTCTCGGTTCGCGGACCTTCTTTTCCTTTCGGAACCAAGCCATAGACACCAAATGTGATACGGATCACACGTGGGAGCAAGGACTTAGAACCCCGGCAGGAGGAGGAGTGCAGCGGTTTGGAAGGAGGGAGGAGTGGAGAGAGGGGGATGAGTCCGGAGGCCGTCGGCCGCCTCTCTCCTCCCCCTCACTCCACTCCTCTCTCCTCCTGAACCCCTGCACCCCTCCTCCTCCTCAGATCACCAGCATATCCGAAGGCCCCCGGCCCTCCCCCGAGATCCGGACCAGCATCCCCACGGCAATCCAGCACACGAGCATGAATGAGCCCCCGTAGCTGAAGAACGGCAGTGGGATCCCCGTGATGGGCATAAGGTTCAGCGTCATCCCCACATTGACCAGGATGTGCACGAACCAGGCGGAGGCGAGGCCGAAGGCGACGAGGCTCGGGAATGGGTCGGCGGAACGGGCCGCGATGCGCACCGAGCGCAAGAGCAGGAAGAGGAAGAGGCTCAGGGCGATGGTCACGCCGATGAAGCCCAGCTCCTCGCCTACCACGGGGAAGATGAAGTCGGTGTGCTGCGCCGGCAGGAAGGCCAGTCGCTTCTGGCTGCCGAGGGTGAAGCCCTTCCCCAGCCACCCGCCCGAACCGATGGCCACCTGCGACTGGATGACGTGATAGCCCGACGCCTGCGGGTCCGTTGTGGGGTCGAGGAAGACGAGTAGTCGCTTCTGCTGGTACGGATTCAGCTGGTCCCACAGCACGGGCGCCACCACGCCCGTGACGACGTTGGCCAGCACCACCGCGACCCCTTCCACGAGGTACGGCCGGTACCACAGCACGAGCGCGATCAGCACGAGGAACCACGCCCCCCAGAGTCCGGTGCTGAAGGCAAGGATCAGGCTCACCACTGGGCTGGCCACGAGCACCAGCAGCTGCCACGACGCCCCGGCCCAGAAGAGCATCGCGAAGAAGATCCCCACGAAGACGATGCCGGTGCCGAGGTCGGGCTGACGCATGATCAGGACCCACGGGATCGCCACCGCGAGCGCCGGTTGCCACAGGTCCATCAGCGAACGCGGCGCCACCTTTCGGGACGCGAGGATGCGCGCGAGCATGAGGATCACGGCGATCTTCGCGAGCTCCGATGGCTGCCCCAGGCGCACGCCGCCGATGGCCAGCCAGCTCTTGGTGCTCGCCGCCGTGCCGGCGCCGGCGCCGATGAACAGGAGCAGGAAGAGCAGCACGATCGACACGGCGTAGGCCGGTGTGGTCAGCCAATCGAGAAAGCGCACCGACGCGCGGCTCACTGCATAGGCCGCGCCGAGCCCGAGGATGAACCAGGCGATCTGCGTCCGGTACAGCTTCGCCACGACCGTCGGGACGTCGGTCTGGCCGGCGCTGTACACCATCGCGATGCCGAAAAGGGACAACGCCATGGCGAGCCCCACCAGCGTCGGATCGGCGATGCGGCGGCGCGCCGAGTTCACTCCCCCTCCGTGTTGATCACCTGCGTCGTCTGCACGCCGAGGTAGTGCTCGATGATCTTGGACGCGATGCGGGCCGCCCGCGTGCCATGGCCGCCGAACTCGAGCATCACCGCCACGACGATCTTGGCGTCGTTGGCCGGGGCGAATCCCACGAACCAGGCGTGGTCCCGCAGTGGATCATGCGCGTTCTGCGCCGTCCCCGTCTTGCCCGCGAGCATGACGCCGCGAATCTGCGACGCGGCTGCGGTGCCGCGCTGCACCACGCCCGCCAGCGCCTTCTTGACGCCGTCCATCTGTTCGTCGTTCAGCTGGAACATCCGTTCGCGCTGCGCCTCGCCGCGCACGATGCGCGGCTGCGCGGCCTGGCCGTCCGTGGCGAGCGCGGTGTAGAAGCGCGCCATGTTCACCACCGTCTGCGCGTTCTCCCCCTGCCCGATCGCCAGGTTGAGCGACACGGCATTGCTCCACCCGCGCGCGCCGAACCGCCGGTTGTAGTAGTCCGTGGCCGGCGTGCTCGGGAACGACGACCGCGTCTCCGACGGCAGGTCGATGCCCGAACGCTCGCGCGCGCCAAGCTCCACCCCGCCGGCGACCAGCCGTGAAAGCCCGATCTTCAGCCCGAGCTGGTAGAAGTAGACGTCGCACGACACCTCGATCGCCTGCGCGAGGTTGACCTGGCCGTGTCCCTTCTTCTCCCAGCACTTGAAGCGCCGGTTGCCGTACTGGTAGCCGCCCGTGCACGCCACCGGCATCTGGTCGTCAAGCGACACGACGCCCGCCTGAATGGCCATCACCGCGGTCGCGAGCTTCCAGATGGAGCCGGGTGCGTAGGCGCCCTTGATCGCCTTGTTGTAGAGCGGACGACGGCTGTCTTCGTTCAGCGCGCGCCAGTAGTCAGCGGGGATGCCGCCGATGAAGCGATTGGGATCGAACGTCGGCGCCGAGTGCAGCGCCAGCACCGCACCCGTGTTGGGCTCCATCGCCACGATGCCGCCGATCAGCGAGTCCCCGAACAGCGCCACGACGAACTTCTGCAGGTCGAGGTCGATGTTCGTGTAAAGCGGCGGCGCCGCCTCGGGGAGCAGGTCCTGGCGGGCCCCGGCCTCGCGCACCACACGTCCGCGCGCGTCCACTTCGACGAACCGCGTCCCTTCGCGCCCGCGCAACAGGTGCTCGTACTGCCGCTCGAGCCCGTCCTTGCCCACCTGCTGGCCGGCCTTGTAGCCCTTGAAGTTCGCGCTGCCGAGTTCGGCCTCGTTGACCTCGCCCGTGTAGCCGATGAAGGCCGCCATCGCCGGACCGTCGGGATAGTAGCGCTTGGGCGCGCTCTGGATGATGAGGCCCGGAAACTCCACGCGGTGCTCCTCGAGCACCGACACGACGTCGAACGACGCATCCGGGAAGATCACCGCCGGCCGGTTGGGTGCGCGCCGGAAACGGCGGATGGCCTGGTTGATCTGCTCCGGCGACATCGGGATCGTCCCCGCAAGCCGCCGCAGCGCCGCACGCAGCGAGTCGACGCCGGGTGCGAGCAGCGAGACCGAGTAGCCCGGCAGGTTCTCGGCGATGATCTGTCCATGGCGGTCGTAGATCACGCCGCGCGGAGCGGGCAGCGGCACCTCGCGCAGGCGGTTCTCCTCGGACTGCAGCACGTACTGCGCGTGCTGCAGCACCTGCGTGCGGAAGAACGACCCGACCAGGAACACGAACGCGAGGAAGAGCAGCGCGGAGGCAAGCCGCGCGCGGCGCTGCATCTCGTTCGGATGGAAGCTCATCCCCTCGGCGTCCCGACGACGGGGCGCAGCACCACCAGCACGCCCAGGCCCACCACCGCCGTCACCGCGGCCGCCAGCGGCGACCAGAGGAGCGCCTGCGCGAGGAACTCGCTGCCGCCCAGCCGGTGCTCCGCGGCAAGGAACACGAGGTCGCCCACCCACTTGCCGAGGAAGACGAAGACCGCGTTCAGCGCGATGTTGTCGGCGAAGAACGCCGCCTTGAGCGACGACGCCGTGTACGCCACCACGCTGAACGCCAGCGCGCCGGCGCCGAAGGCGCTGGGCATCATCGCGTCCGACGTGATGCCCACCGCAAAGCCGACGATCGTCGCGACGCCGGGGCGGGCCCGCACCGCCACGAGGAGCACGGCGATGGCGAGGACGTCGATGGAGGCCCGCCAGTCGAGCACCGGCCGCAGCGTGTAGTGCAGCACGACGAGCGTCAGGAAGACCAGCGTGAACCAGAACCCGCGCGCGAAGTTCATGGCGTCGTGTCTCGCGTCGCGGGCGGGATGACCGGCGGCTTGACCGGCGGCTTCACGGGTGGCGCCGTCGCGCCAGTCGCGCCGCCCGGTCCGGGTGCGGGCCGAGAGGCGGCGTCCGCCGAGTCGGGACGCGGACGAAGCGCCTGCAGCGAATCCAGCCGCTGCCGCTCCGCCGTCGCCAGCGAATCGGCGCGGCGCCGCACCAGCGAGTCGCCCGCCGATACCACCGTGCGCAGCGCGCTGTCCACGGCGTGCTGCCATGCGACCGACACGCCCTCCTTGGCGCGCTTCGGCTGCACCACCATCACGGCGGTCGCGTCGGCGGGCCGCACGGCCGGACGCAGCAGGTAGTTGCGCGCCCACCCTTCGGCCGTCTTGATCTCCGACAACACCGTGCCCACCGGGATGCCGCGCGGGTACACGCCGCCCAGGCCAGCACTCACGATCAGCGTGCCGGGGCGCAGCGCATTGCGGAACGCCACGCCGCGCAGCTCGAGCAGGAAGCGCGTCGCCCCAGTGCCAAGGTGCGGATACACGATGCCGAACGCCGTGCCGTCGGCCGACATCGCGCTCACGCGAAAGTCGGGATGCGGCCAGACGATGGCCACCGAGGAGCGCGCGTCCACCGTCTCGATCATCCCCACCAGTCCATCGGGGGCGACGACGGCGCTGAAGGGTTCAACGCCTTCATTGCGCCCCACCGTGAGCGTCATCGTGTAGTCGTCGCCGAGGCCGCGTCCGTGTAGCGCCTCCGCGGGAACGAAGCCCCACTTGATCGCGGCGCCGAGACCCAGCAGGCGGCGCAGGCGCTCATTCTCCGCCGCCGCCACGTCGGCCTGGCCCGCTTGCAGGCGGATGCTGTCGGCCACGCGCACGGAGGCGTCGTAGGCGAGCACGGCGCGGCGCGACACCTCGGCGCGCTCCTGCAGCGACGCCAGCGGCACCACCACCGTGCCGCGCAGCGCGCCGGCGACCGCCGAGCGGATGGGTGCCGGCAGGACGAGCGCCACCAACGAGAGCAGCACGCAGGCGACGAGCATCGCCTGGTCCGCGCGGGAGGATGTGCGTGCCGGTCGCGGCACCGTGCGCTAGGTGGAGAGGACCGACCAGTACTTCTCTTCGTCGTCGAGGATACGGCCCGTGCCGCGCACCACGCACGTCAGCGGATCCTCGTCAACGTGGATCGGGAGCCCCGTCTCCTGCGTCAGCAGCACATCGAGGCCGCGGATCAGCGCGCCGCCGCCGGTCATCACGATGCCGCGGTCGACGATGTCGCTGGCCAGCTCCGGCGGCGTGATCTCGAGCGCGCGGCGCACGGCATCCACGATCTGCTGGATCGGCTGCTGCATCGCGTCGCGAACCTCGGAGCTGTGTACGCGCACCGTCTTCGGGATGCCCGACACGAGGTCGCGTCCCTTGACCTCCATCTCGCGCTCCTCGCCCATCGGCGCCGCCGAGCCGATCTGGATCTTGATCATCTCCGCCGTCGGCTCGCCGATCAGGAGGTTGTACGACGAGCGCATGAACTGCACGATGCTCGTGTCCATCTCGTCGCCGCCGGTGCGGATGGACGTGTCGCTCACGATGCCGCTCAGCGCGATGACCGCGATCTCCGTCGTGCCGCCGCCGATGTCGATCACCATATTGCCCGTCGGCGTCTCCACCGGAAGCCCCACGCCGATCGCCGCCGCCATCGGCTCGGCCACCATGAACACTTCCTTTGCGCCGGCGCCGAGCGCCGAGTCGCGCACCGCGCGCTTCTCCACCTCGGTGATTCCCGACGGCACGCAGACGATGACGCGCGGCTTCACGCGGAAGACGTGCTTCTCGATGATCAGCTCGAGGAAGTAGCGCAGCATCTTCTCGGTGACTTCGAAGTCGGCGATCACGCCGTCCTTCATCGGGCGCACCGCGATGATGCCTTCCGGCGTGCGGCCGAGCATGCGCTTCGCCTCGAGGCCGACGCCCTTGATCTTCTTCGTCTCGCGATCCATCGCGACGACCGACGGCTCGTTGAGCACGATGCCTTCGCCCTTCACGTAGACGAGCGTGTTCGCCGTTCCGAGGTCAACGGCGATCGCGTTCGCGGGAAACAGGGATCCGGACTTGAAGAACGGAAAATTCCAGCGCATGGACACTCACGCGCGATCACGGCAAAGCGCAATCGGCTGGGGGCGGGCTACTATTGAGGGCGGGCGGCGGACGCGAGGAAAGTTAGGCGGCGGCCGAGGGAGCGACAAGTAGAGAGACAACAGAGAGACAACAGAGAGACAACAGAGAAACAACAGAGGGGGCTGCGTCCTACAGGGGGCGCGACCCGGATGGAGTGGCCCCCCGGGGCGGGCGCGTCCCCGCAGGCGCGCTGCGGGGACGCCAGGAGCCGCCGCCCCGGGATCCTGACATGCCGGATCCGGCCCCCAACGCCAGAGGGCCCGGTGCCAGGCACCGGACCCTCTGTTGTCTCTCTGTTGTCTCTCTGTTGTTTCTCTGTTGTCTCTCTTAGAGGAAGCTCTCGGGAGCCACATACTCCATGCCGAAAGCCTCCGCCACGCCCTTGTAGGTCACCTTGCCGGCGATCACGTTCAGGCCCATCAGCAGCGCCTTGTCGTCCTTGCAGGCCTTCTTCCAGCCCTTGTTCGCCAGCGTCAGCGCGTACGGGAGCGTCGCGTTGGTCAGCGCCAGCGTCGAGGTGCGGGGCACGCCGCCCGGCATGTTGGCCACGCCATAATGGATCACGCCGTCCACCACGTAGACCGGGTTCTCGTGCGTGGTTGCATGGATCGTCTCCACGCAGCCGCCCTGGTCGATGGCGACGTCCACGATGACCGAGCCCTTCTTCATGAGCTTCAGGTCGTCCTTGCGGATCAGCTTCGGCGCCTTGGCCCCCGGGATCAGCACGCCGCCAACCACCAGGTCGGCCGTCGCGATCTGCTCCAGGATGTTGTGGCGGTTGCTGTGGATCAGCGTCACGTTCGCCGGCATCACGTCGCTCAGGTAGCGGAGGCGCGGGAGCGACAGGTCGAGGATCGTAACCTTGGCCCCCATGCCCGCGGCCATCTTGGCCGCGTTGATGCCCACGATGCCGCCGCCCAGCACCACCACGTGTGCGGGCGGCACGCCCGGCACGCCGCCCAGCAGCAGGCCGAGGCCGCCGTACAGCTTCTCGAGGTACTTGGCGCCTTCCTGCGTCGCCATGCGCCCGGCCACCTCGGACATCGGGATCAGCAGCGGCAGGTCACCGTTGGCCAGCTCGACCGTTTCGTACGCGATGCACGTCGCGCCCGAGTCGAGGTGCGCCTTCGTCAGCTGCTCGTCGGCGGCGAAGTGGAAGTAGGTGAAGATCGTCTGCCCCTTGCGCATCCGCGGCCACTCCACGGCGATGGGCTCCTTCACCTTGATGATCATCTCCGCTTCCTTCCACACCTCGTCCGCGGTCTTGAGGATCTTGGCGCCGACGGCGACGTACTGCTCGTCGCTGAAGCCGCTTCCCTCGCCCGCCGACTTCTCGACGAACACGGTATGACCGGCCGACACAAGCGCCTCGACCCCAGCGGGGACGCAAGAGACGCGGTTTTCGTTCGTCTTGATTTCCTTCGGGATGCCGATGCGCATGGTATGATCGCGAGTTGAATGGTCAGGGAAAAACAGCACCTAAATTTTACCACATTTTCGAGGCAAGCGGGCACTCGCTTTTCCCCTAAACGGAGTCAGGCAAATCCCCGTTGACCGATCGGTGCGGCGCGGGGCGAGAAGCAGCGTTCCGCCGTCTACCCTCTTCGGTCTACCGCCTACCGTCTACCATCTACCGTCTACCTTCAGCCCTTCGGCCCCAACGAAACCACCGTCTGCTCCGCCGGCCGGAAGAACTCGGCGCACGCCGCGCGCGCCGCGTCCACGTCGATGGCGTCCACGCGACGCAGCACCTCGTCGAGCGGGCGGAACGGCTCGTGGTAGAGCTCCACCGACGCCAGCCGGTACATCCGCGCCGACGGACTCTCGAGCCCGAGCGTAATCTGCCCCTTCAACTGCTGGCGTCCCTGCGCGAGCTCCTGCTCTGTGATGCCGAACTCCGACACCCGGTGCAGCTCCTCCTGCACGGCGGCCAGCGCGTCAGCGCGCGTCTCCGGCGCCGTTCCTACGTACACGCCGTGCGCGCCGGCCAGCGAGTGGAAGCTCTGGAAGGTGTAGACGCTGTACGCGAGCCCCAGCTCCTCGCGCACCCGCTGGAACAACCGCGAGCTCATCCCGCCCCCAAGCAGCGTGTCCACCAGCATCAGCGCGTAGCGCCGTTCGTCGCGGTGCGGCACCGTCGCGGAGCCGAGGACGACGTGGCACTGTGCGCCGTCGCGGTCCACGTGGCGCATCGACGGAGCGAGCGGCACGGCCGCCACTTCCACCATCGGGGTATCGTCACCGCGCGGCAGATCGGCCCACCCGGCCGCCGCCAGCACGGCAAGCAGGTGCTCGTGCGTCACGTTGCCGGCGGCCGACACCACGACATGCGGCGGATGGTAGGCCCGCGCATGCAGGGCCCGCAGATCCTCCAGCTTCATGTTGGCCACCGTCTCGCGCGTCCCGAGGATCGTGTACCCCATCGGGTGCGTGCCCCACAGCGCCTCGTTGTGCATCTCGAAGACGAGATCGTCCGGGGTGTCCTCCACCATGGAGATCTCCTCCAGCACGACCTTGCGCTCGAGCCGCAGGTCCTCGGCCCTCAGCAGCGGACGGAACATGAGGTCGAACATCACGTCCGCCGCCTGCGGCAGGTGCTCGTCGAGCACCCGCGCCTGGAACGACGTGTGCTCGCGCGACGTGTAGGCGTCCAGCGACCCGCCCAGCGACTCCAGGGAGAGGGCCAGCTCGTGCGCGTTGCGACGCTCCGTCCCCTTGAACACGAGGTGCTCGAGCAGGTGCGACACGCCCATCACCTCGCGCGGCTCGTGCACCGATGCCGCGCGCACCCAGGCACCCAAAGCAACTGACCGCACTCCCGGATAGAACTCCGAGAGCACGGTCAGACCGTTGGGCAGCACGGTGCGCTGCACCCCCGACGCAGGGACGGGGGAGTGCGTCATGACTACTTGCGGGGTCCGCGCCCGCCGCGGCCGCCACGGCCGCCGCGATCGCCGCCTTCACGCCGCGGACGCTCGTCGCCTTCCGACGACGTCGGCGCAGCCGGCGCGCCTTCCGTCGTGGCGTAGGCATCGCCCTCCGGCGCCACCGTCGGCGCCGGCGCGGCGCCGGCCTCGCCGGCCCCCGGCTTCGGAATCAGGGCCTTCATGGAGAGGCGCAGGCGGCCGCGCTCGTCGCGCTCCACCAGCTTCACCGTCACCACCTCGCCCTTCTTCACCACGTCTTCCGGCTTCTCGACGCGCGTGTGGCGCATCTCGGAGACGTGCAGCAGCGCCTCGGTCCCGGGCATGATCTCGATGAACGCGCCGAAGGCCGTCACGCTCTTCACGGTGCCCTGATAGGTCAGGCCGACTTCCGGCTCGGCGGTGATCGCCGCCACCATCTGGCGCGCGCGCTCCATCGCCTCGCCGCCGACGGCGGCGATCGTGACGAGCCCGGTGTCGTCCACCGTCAGCTCGGCACCCGTCTCCTCCTGGATGCCGCGGATCGTCTTGCCCTTCGGGCCGATCAGGTCGCCGATCTTCTCGGGGTTGATGTGCATCGTCACGATGCGCGGCGCCCACTTGCTCAGCTCGGCGCGCGGCGTCGGCAGTGCCTTGTCCATCTCGCCGAGGATGTGCAGGCGGCCCAGCTTCGCCTGCGCCAGCGCCTCGCCCATGATCTTCAGGTCGAGCCCCTGGATCTTGATGTCCATCTGGATCGACGTGATGCCGTCCTTCGTCCCCGCCACCTTGAAGTCCATGTCGCCGAGGTGGTCCTCGGTGCCGAGGATGTCGGTGAGGATGGCGTACTTCTTCCCTTCCTTGATCAGCCCCATCGCCACGCCGGCCACCGCGCCCTTGAGCGGGATCCCCGCGTCGAAGCACGAGAGCGAGCCGCCGCAGACCGTCGCCATGGACGACGAGCCGTTGGACTCGAGCACGTCCGACACGATGCGGATGGTGTACGGGAAGTCGGCGAAATCGGGGAGCACGCCCTGGATGGCACGCTCGGCCAGGTTGCCGTGGCCGATCTCGCGGCGGCTCGTGCCGCGCATCGGGCGCACTTCACCCGTGGAGAACGGCGGGAAGTTGTAGTGCAGCATGAAGGCCTTGGTGGTTTCCTTGGCCGTGTCGATGCTGTCCATGCGCTGCACGTCGTTGCCCGTGCCCAATGTCGCCGCCACGAGCGCCTGCGTCTGGCCGCGCGTGAAGAGCGCCGAGCCGTGGGCGCGCGGGAGCACGCTGGTGTCGATGCTGATCGGGCGCACTTCGTTCGGCTTGCGGCCGTCCACGCGGAGGCCCGTCGACAGCACCTGGTCGCGCAGCGCGTTGTACTCGAGGTCGCCGAGCACGGCGCTGATGAACGGCACCTTCTCGGGCTCGAGCGTCGCCGCCAGCTCTTCCTTCACCGCGTCCTTGACGGCCTCGACGGCCTGGATGCGCGTGTGCTTCTCCTTCTGGTTGATCGCGGCCTCGATCTTCGCCTTGGCGGCCTTCGTGACCGTCTTCAGCACGTCGTCCGGCGTCTCGGCCTTCGTCCACGCCATCTTCTCGACCGTGACTTTCGCGAGCAGCTCTTCCTGCATCGCGATGAGCTCCTTGATGCCGCGCTGCGCGATGCCAAGGCCCTCGATCACGTCATCTTCGCTGATCTCGAGCGCGCCACCCTCGACCATCATGATCGAGTCTTGCGAGCCGGCGACCACGAGGTCCATGTCGGAGAACTCGAGCGCCTGGAACGTCGGGTTCAGCACCCACTTGTCCTCGACGCGGCCGACGCGGACGCCGGCGATCGGGCCGGCCCACGGAATGCGCGAAGCGCTGAGCGCGAACGACGTGGCCAGCAGGCCGAGCACGTCGGCGTCATTCTCCTGGTCGGCGGAGATGACGTAGATGAAGACCTGGACCTCGTTCTGGAAGCCCTCGGGGAAGAGCGGCCGGATGGACCGGTCGATGATGCGGCACGAGAGGATTTCCTCGTCGCGCGGGCGCCCTTCGCGCTTGATGAAACCGCCCGGGATC
>JACREJ010000027.1 GCA_016218305.1 Gemmatimonadota bacterium
GACGGTGCTGCTCAAGGCGCTCGCCCTGCTCTCACTGATGGCGCAGAGCGGCATCCCGGCGCCGGTGGGCCCTGAGAGCCGGCTGGCCGCATTCGACGGCGTCTTCGCCGACATCGGCGACGAGCAAAGCATCGAGGCGTCGCTCTCCACGTTCAGCGCGCACCTGAAGAACCTGATCGAGATCGTGAAGGACGCCACCGCCGATTCGCTGGTGCTGGTGGACGAACTGGGGTCGGGCACCGATCCGCTGGAGGGGGCGGCCCTGGGCGGCGCCATTCTCGAGTCGCTCACCGCGCGCGGCACGATGACCATTGCCACCACGCACCTGGGCGCGCTCAAGGAACTGGCGCAGGAAGTGCCGGGCGTGGTGAACGCGTCGCTGCAGTTCGACGCGGTGGCGCTGGCGCCGACGTACCGGCTGATCAAGGGAATCCCTGGCCGCTCGTACGGCCTGAGCATCGCGCGCCGCCTGGAAATGCCAGCCGAGGTGATCGCGCGGGCCGAGGAGCGCGTGCCCAAGGTGGAGCGCGACGTGCACCGCCTGCTCGAGACGCTCGAGGTGCGCGACCGCGAGAGCGCCGAGCTGATGGCGCGGCTGCAGGCCGACGAAGCCGACGTGCACCAGCGCGGGCGGAAGCTCGCCGAGCGTGAGGGCGAGCTGCGGCGCCGCGAGCGCGAACTGGAGCGCGCGTCGCGGCACGATGCGCGGCGCTACCTGCTCGACGCGCGCGCCGACCTCGAGAAGATGATTGCCTCGCTCAAGGATGCCGGCGCGGCCGGCCTCGAGGAGGCGGCAAGCGCGGCGCGGCGCGGGCTGGAGCAGCGGGCCGCGCAGGAGCGCGAGGCGCTCGACGGCCTCGACGCGCAGGAGCAGGTGGAGGCCAAGGCCGAGGCGGAGCGGCGCCTGCGCGCGGCGCGCGAAAAGGGCGCCCGCGAGGATCGGCCGCTGGCCGCGGGGGACACGGTGGCGGTCTCCACGCTGGGCGGCAAGGCGGGCAAATTGCTGGAGATGCGCGGCAAGGAAGCGCTGGTGGTGGTGGGGGCGCTCAAGCTCACCGTGCCCACCGCGACCCTCACGCGCATCAGCGACCGGCACCTGCGCGACCGCGAGACGGCCGTGGCATACATCGGCGATATTCCCGAGGTGGAGGCCAAGCACGAGGTGGACGTGCGCGGCATGCGGATTGGCGAAGTGGAGGACGCGGTGCTGCAGGCCATCGACAGCGCCCTCCGCGCCGACCTCGCGGAGTTGCGGATCATCCACGGGAAGGGGACAGGGGCACTGCGGGAGAAAGTCGGGCAGATGGTGAAGAACGATCCGCGCGTGAAGGCGTCGCGGCTCGGCGCGTGGAACGAGGGAGGGGCAGGAGTCACCGTGGTGCAGCTGGCATGATTCCCGACGAAGACGTCGAACGGGTCCGCGAGGCGGCGGACATCGTGGCGATCATCAGCGAACACGTGCGCCTCAAGCGCGTGGGCTCGGTCTTCCGCGGCCCGTGCCCGTTCCATCAGGGGACCAACAACAACTTCTCCGTGATGCCGCGCGGCGGGTACACCTGCTTCGTCTGCGGCGAGAAGGGGAATGTCTTCACCTTCGTGCAGAAGCGGCTCGGCCTCACCTTCGCCGAAGCGGTGAAGTACGTGGGCGAGAAGGCGGGCATCGAGGTGCGCGAGGTCACCAAGCAGCGCGAGGGCCCCGACCCGCGCGAACCGCTGTGGGAGATCAACGCGACGGCGGCGGCCTGGTTCCGCGCGCGGCTCTGGGACGACGACCGCGGCGCGCACGCCCGTGAGTACCTCGCCTCGCGCGAGATCACGCGCGAAGTCGCAGACGAGTGGGACCTCGGCTACGCGCCGCGCGAGCTGGGTGTGCTGCGCGAGCACATGGCGACGCTGGGGTGGGACCCCACCCGGCTGCTGCAGGCGGGACTGCTGGTGAAGCGCGAGGATGAAGACGAGCCGCGGCCGCGGTTCCGCGACCGGCTGATGTTCTCGATCCTCGATGTCTCGTCACACTTCGTGGGCTTCGGCGGGCGCCTGATGGGACCGGGCGAGCCGAAGTACCTGAACAGCTCGGAGACGGACGCGTTCCACAAGGGACTCACGCTCTACGGGCTCAACAAGGCGCGCGGCGCCATTCGCCGCGAGGAGCGCGCCATCCTCGTCGAGGGGTACTTCGACGTGGTGCGCATGGCGGCGGCCGGCATCGAGCCGGTGGTCGCACCGCTGGGCACATCGCTCACCGAGGGGCAGGCGGAGCTGCTGCGGCGCAACGCCAAGACGGTGTTCATCGCCTACGACAGCGACGGGCCGGGCCAGAAGGCGACGTTCCGCGCCGCCGACGTGCTGCTCGCGCAGGGCGTGGCGGTGCGCGTGGTGACGATGCCCGAGGGGGACGACCCCGATACGTACGTGCGCACGCACGGACGCGAGGCGATGGAGAAGCTCCTCGCCAACTCGCTCGACGTCTTTGACCGCAAGGTGCAGCTCCTGGAGCGCGGCGGCTGGTTTGCCGACCTGCAGCGCAAGCGGCGCGCGCTCGACGCGCTGCTGCCGACGATTCGCGCGGCCAAGGACCCGCTGACGCGCGAGATGTACCTGGCGCGCGCCGCCGAGGCGGCCAGGGTGGACCGCGGCGTGCTGGCGCGCGAACTCGACGCGGGGCACGCGCGGCGCTCGCGGCTCGCGCCGGCGCCCGCCGCGCGACGCCCGCGCGAGACCGAGGATGAGGCGCCGCCGCCACCAGCGCCGGGGCCGATTGGGCCGTACAAGAGCACGGTGGAGGCCTCGTCGTCGGAGCGCGACCTGGTGCGCGTCATGCTGCTGCATCGCGCGCTGGCGGATGCGGTCATCGAAGGAGTGGGGCGGCTGAGCGAGGACGACGCCGACCGGCCGGAGTGGCACGACGCCGAGGACGACCAGGAGCGTGCGCCGTCGGGACTGCGCGACCCCGTCTATCGCGAGATGTACGACGCGCTGCTTGACGCCGACCCCGAGTTGCACGGCGGTGCGCTCATCACGTGGCTGGCGGACCGCCTCGAACCGTGGGTGGTGCAGATGGCGGAGGAGATGCTCGACACGCCGGAGAGCATGATGAACCCGCAGGCGAGCGTGGAGGATGCGCTGCGCCGCCTGCGCGAACGGTCCATGCGCGATCGCATGGCCGAGCTGGACCGTGTGACCCCGCTGGCGACGGGGGACCAGAAGGACCGGCTGATCGCCGAGAAGCAACGATTGCACAACGAGCTGCGCCACATGGGCGCGACGGGTTGGAAGGGGTATCGGCGCCCCTGAGCGCCGCGACACGGGGGAGGATCAGTGCAGCAGGAACTTGAAGCGTTGTTGGCGGTGCAGGCGGATGACATGGAGATCCACGGGCTCGAGGAGCGGCTGGCGGCGCTGCAGCCGCGGCTGAAGGAGCTCGACCAGCGCCGGACGCGCATCGCGAACGAGCTGGAGCGCGCGCAGGTGCTGGTGACGGCGGAGGAGAAGAAGCAGGCGCACCTCCGCGAGAGGATCACGGAGCACAAGGCGCTGATCGACCGCAACCAGGCGCAGATGGATGCGGTGAAGACGATGCGTCAGGCCACCGCGGCGGTGGCGCAGATGGAGGAGGCGCGGCGCATCGTGGCCACCGAGGAATCGGAGCTGGTGGCCATCAACCGCCGTCTCGAGGAAGCCCGTGCGGCGCTGCACGCGCACCAGGGTGCGCTCGAGGCGTGCGAGGCGGAGCAGTCGGACGCGCGCACCGAAGTGGCCGCCGAACAGGCGGCGCTCGACACCGAGCTTTCGACGGCGCGCGCCAAGCGTTCCGACAAGGCCAAGCATGTGCCCGTGCCGCTGCTCGGCAAGTACGACAAGATCCGGCTGCGCCGGCGCGCCCAGGCCGCGTGGGCGGTGAAGGGGACGGCGTGTGGGGCGTGCGACACGGCCATCCCGATGCAGCGCCGCAACCAGATGTCCAACCACGGCGGCATCGACGTGTGCGAGGCGTGCGGCGTCCTGATGTACTTCGCGGAATAATGGTGGTGCGAATCGCGCGGACGGGCCCAGCGTAGCGGCATGACCAACTCCGTGCCGCGGTGACCGCCCCCCTTTCGCCATGACCGCACCCTTGTCGCCTCGCCGGCGCGCCGCCGCGCGCTGGCTGCGCGCGCCGCGGCCCGACGCCGACGCCGTGCAGGCGCTGCAGCGCGCCCTCAACCTCCCTGAGGCGCTCTGCGCGCTGCTCGTGGCGCGCGGCATGGCCGCCGAGGAGGACGCGCGGCGCTACCTGCGCCCGCAGTTCGATCAGCTGCAGGCCGCGGCGGCCCTCACCGACCTCGACGTCGCGGTGGCGCGATTGCAGCGCGCCATCACCAACGGCGAGAAGATCGTGGTCCACGGGGACTACGACGTGGACGGCATGTGCTCCACCACGCTGATGACGCGTGCGCTGCGCGCGCTGGGCGGCGACGTGACGCCGTTCATCCCCGACCGCATGACCGACGGCTACGACCTCGGCGCGGCCGGCGTGCGCGCCGCACTCGACGCGGGGGCCGGCGTGGTGCTGACCTGCGACTGCGGGACGAGCGCGGTGGCGGCGGTGACGGAGCTGCAGCGCGCCGGGGTGGACGTGATCATCACCGACCACCACCTGCCGGGCGGCCCGCTGCCGCCGGCGCACGCGGTGCTGAACCCGCGGCGCGTGGACGACACGTCGCCCGACAAGGACCTCGCGGCAGTGGGGGTTGCGTTCAAGCTCGCGATGGCGCTGACGCGCGCGATGGGCGGCAACGAGAACGTGGTGCTCAACATGCTCGACCTCGTGGCGCTCGCCACCGTGGCCGACGTGGCGCCGCTGCGCGGCGAGAACCGCATCTTCGTGCGGCGCGGCCTGCCGATGATCCGCGAGTCGAAGAGCGCCGGATTGCGTGCGCTGGTGCGCGCGGCGGGACTCGACGCCAAGGAGATCACGGCGGGGCGCGTCGGGTTCATCCTCGCGCCGCGGCTCAACGCGCTGGGGCGGATCGGCCGCGCCATCGAGGGGGTGCAGCTGCTGATGAGCGACCGCGAGGACGAGGCCAACCCGCTGGCGCGCAAGTGCGAGGAGCTGAACCGCGAGCGGCAGGAACTCGACCGGCGCATCCTCGACGAGGCGCTGCGCGGCGTCAACGCGCTTGATCTCGACGATAGGTGGGGGCTGGTGCTGCACGGCACGCAGTGGCACCCTGGCGTCATCGGCATCGTCGCGTCGCGCGTGGTGGAGCAGACGGGGCGCCCCGCCGTCCTCATCGCCGTGCAGGACGGCATCGGCAAGGGATCAGGGCGCTCGATCCCCGCGTTCGACCTGCACGCCGCGCTGGCGGCGTGCGGCGACCTGCTCATCAGGCACGGCGGGCACAAGGCCGCGGCGGGGCTCACGATTGACGCGAACCAGCTCGACGCATTCACGGAACGCTTCAACGAGGTGGCGCGCGCGCGACTGACGCGCGACGACCTGGTGCCGCAGATCAAGGTGGACCTCGAACTGCCGCTGAATGACGCGACCGACGAACTGGAGAAGCTGCTGCGCCACATGGAACCCTGCGGCATCGGCAATCCGGGACCGGTCTTCTCGGCGCGCGGGGTTTCCATCGCGGGCGGGCCGGATCGCATCGGCGCCGACGGGGTGAAGATGCGGCTGGCGACGTCGCGCGGGACGCTCGATGCGGTGGGGTGGGGAATGGCGCACCGCGTGTCGGAGCTGGTTGCGGCGCGTGGGGGGACGATCGAGATCGCGTATAAGTTGGATCGGAATGAGTATCGGGAGATGAGCGTGCTGCAGGCGACGATGGTGGACTTCAGGATTGAATAGGGACGAGGTTGAGCGCGGATTTGGAGTGCGGATTGCAGGGGACGAGGAGGATTCGGATGGTTGACACGCGAGGCGGGGCGTGAGGATCATCGCGGGCGAGTGGCGCGGCCGCCGGCTGGCGGCGCCGGCGGGGCGTGTGACGCGCCCCACCACCGATCGCGCGCGCGAGGCGTGGATGAGCATCCTCCAGCCGACCATCGCGGGGGCGCGGGTGCTGGACCTGTTTGCGGGGTCGGGCGCGCTGGGACTCGAGGCGCTGTCGCGGGGCGCCGGCGAGGCGACGTTCGTGGAAAGCGATCCGCGCGCCATCGCGGCGCTGCGCAAGAACGTGGACGCCCTGGGGGCGGGGGATCGCGTGACCGTCGTGCGCGCCGACGCCGTGAAGTTCGTGCAGGGACTGGAGGCCGGGGCGTTCGGCATTGCCTTTGCCGACCCGCCGTACGAGAAAGGACTGGCCACCGCCGTGGCCGACCGCTGGCTTCAGGCCGCATTCGCGCGCATTCTTGGCGTGGAGCATTCGCCGCGCGAACCGCTGCCCGGGGCCGACGACACCCGTCGCTACGGGGACACGGCGATCACCTTCTACAGAGACTGACATGCCCAAGGTGGCACTGTACGCTGGCAGCTTCGACCCGATCACCAACGGACACACCGACCTCATCAAGCGGTCGCTGCAGTTCGTGGATCGCCTCATTGTCGCCGTCGCGGTGAACGTGCAGAAACAGTCGCTGTTCTCGAAGGAGGAACGCGAGTCGCTCATCCGCAGCGCGCTCGACAATGACCCGCGCGTGGACGTGCGGTCGTTTGAGGGTCTGCTCGTCGAGTTCGCGCTCAAGCTGGAAGTGCCGGTGCTGATCCGCGGCCTGCGCGCGGTGAGCGACTACGAGTACGAATATCAGATGGCCCTGATGAACCGCCACCTCGCGCCGACCATGGAGACGGTTTTCATGGTACCGTCGCTGGATACGACCTACATCAGCTCGTCGATGGTGCGAGAGGTGGCGAAGTTCGGGGGGGATATATCCAACCTGGTGCATCCGGCGGTGGCCAAGGCGTTGAGGGACAAATTTCGAACGGGTTGAGGAGGGGTACAGGGGCTTAGAAGGGGAGAGGAGTGGAGAGATGAGTGAGGGGAGAGGCGGCTGACGCGCGCTTCTCGTTCCTCCCCTCATCTCTCTTGCCCGCCTCCTTCCTCCTTTCGCCTCACTCCACTCCTCTCCCCTCCTAAACCCCTGCACCCCTCCCCCTCCTGATGTCTTTCCTATCTGATCTCCACACCCGCGCCTCCGAAGTTCCTCGCCGTCTCGCCTTCGCCGAGTCGGGCGACGAGCGGGTGCTCGAGGCGGCGCGGCGACTGCGGAAGGCGGGCGTGGCGATCCCGGTGCTGGTGCTCGATCCGGCCGCGCCGGAGACGCATGAGGCGGCGCACGCCACGGGGGCAGAGTGCGTGAATCCGGCGAGCGACCCGCACGGCGACCGCCTGGTAGAGGCGCTTATCAACGCCCGCGCCCACAAGGGGCTCACCCTGCAGGGGGCCGAGCGTCTCGCGCTCGATCCGCTGGTTTTCGCCGTTTGGTTGCTGCATGAACGCGGGGTGCACGGGTGCGTCGCCGGCGCGGTCCGAACCACCGCCGAGGTGCTGCGGTATGCACTGTGGCTGATCGGGGCGGCGCCGGGCATCACCACCGTGTCCTCCTCCTTCTACATGCTCCTGGGTGCAGGGAACAGGGAGCAGGGCGAGGTGCAGGGTGGCAGAGAACAGGGCGAGGTGCGGGGTGCGGGGGATCGCGTCCTCACCTTCACCGACTGCGCGGTCGTCCCCGATCCCACGCCGTCCCAGCTCGCGGACCTCGCCATTGCGGCCGCGGAAGCGCGGCGTCGCATCGTGGGGGATGAGCCGCGGGTGGCGCTCCTCTCCTTCAGCACGCGGGGGAGCGCCGAGTCGGCGTCGGTGGCCAAGGTGCGCGAGGCGCTCGCCATCATGAGGCTGCGGGAGCGGAGTCTCGTGGTGGACGGCGAACTCCAGGGTGACGCGGCACTCGTGCCGGCCATCGCGGCACGCAAGGCGCCGGAAAGCGTCGTGGGCGGGGCCGCCAACGTGCTGGTCTTCCCGAACCTCGACGCGGGCAACATCGCGTACAAGCTCGTGGAGCAGCTGGCAGGGGCCCGGGCCATCGGCCCCATCCTGCAGGGCCTGGCACTTCCGGTCTCCGATCTCTCGCGCGGCGCTGGCCCCGATGCCATTTTTGATGTGGCGGCCATCACCGCCCTGCTGTCGCGCGCGCCGGCCGAGGGGCGCACGTACTGAGGGCTCCCACCTCCCGAGGATGCACCCGACATGAGCTTTACGGTCAAGAAAGCAGGCGACGTCACGGTCTTCGAAGTCGAGGGCACCCTGATCGTCGGCAACCGCCAGGAGCTGAAGCAGAAGGTGATCGACGAGATCGAGGGTGGCGCCCGCAAGGTGCTCGTGGACTTCGAGAAGACCACGTACATCGACAGCTCGGGGCTTGGCGTGCTGGTGTCGCTCGCCAAGAAGATCCGCGAGACGGGCGGGGACCTGCGGCTCGCCAACCTGAACGACGACCTGCAGACGCTCTTCGAGCTGACGAAGCTCGACACGCTGTTCCAGATCTCCGAGAGCCGCGGCCGCGCACTCGAGAGTTTCTGAATGGGGCAGGGCCCCCTGTCGCTCGAGCTCGAAATCCCGAGCGATATCGGCTACATCGAGGACGTGGTGGCGGAAGTCGTTCGCCGCTGCGAGGCGGCGGCATTCTCCGGCCGCCACGTCGCGTTCCACATTCCGGTGGCGCTGACCGAGGCGCTTTCCAACGCGATCCTGCGCGGCAACGCCGAGGACGCGTCCAAGTCGGTGCGGGTGCGCGTGAGGGTGGATGCGCACGCGCTCGTCGTGGAGGTGGAGGATGACGGCGTCGGATTCGACCTCGAGGCATGCACGCTCGACCCCACCACCAGCGACAACCTGGGGCGCGAGGACGGGCGCGGCCTCTTTCTCATGCGCCGGCTGATGGACCTCGTGGAACAGTTCCGCGCGCGCGGCAACGTGGTGCGCATGACCCTGCGGCGCCGGTCGAGCGACGACCGCGCCGCGTGAACACCTCCGAGTGAGCGCCGCCGCGTGAGCGACCTCGACGCCGTCCTCTCCGCCTTCCGCGAAGCCACGGGATGTCCGGCGTCGGTCTGGGCCCAGCCGGGCCCGCAGGAGCCGCTGCAGATCGAGGGCGGCGACCCCGGCGACACCGCCGCCCCGCCCGCCGACCGGCGCCCCGCCGAGGGGGCGATGGAGTTCGAGGCGCCGGACGGCCTGCACATCGTCGCCCGCGTCCCCGGTGCGCGCACGGCCTGGCTCTCGCTGGGGCCGAGCGCCGACCGCGCGGCGGCGCGCCTCGGGTTGAAGCTGCTGCTCCCCGTCGCGTCGCAGGTGCTGCGGTCGCAGCTCGAAGTGAGCCACGCCGCGGCCGACCTCGCCGAACGGTACGAGGAGATCAATCTCCTCTACTCGATCGGCGAGATCCTCGGACGCACCGTCTCGCTGGAAGAATCGGCGCGCATCATCCTCAATGAGATCTCCGAGACGGTCGGTGCGCGGCGCGGCGCGATTTACGTGATTGACCGCACCGTCGGCATGCTGCGCCCGGCCGCCGCACTCGGCGCCGCCGTGCCGTTGGCCGACATCGCCGCGGACGATCCGCATTCGGTGACGGCGCGTGTCTTCCGCACGCACCACGCGCTGCTCGTGGCCGACGGCGCGATGCAGGCCGAGGTCGAGGCGCCGATCCGCCGGGGAGCGATGCTCAGCGTTCCCATCATGTGGGCGTCGCCGCAGGGCGGCGTGCCGCTGGGCGTGGTGAACCTCTCGGGGCGTCGCGGTGGCCAGCCGTTCACCGCGAGCGACCAGAAGCTCGTGTCGGCCATCGCCACGCAGGTGGGCACCACCATCCAGAACACGCGGCTCGCGCGCGCCTCCGCGGAACAGGCCGAGCTGACGCGCGAAATGGCGCTGGCGCACGACCTGCAGATGAAGCTGCTGCCGACGCCGCAGTCGCTGGCGCCCATCGCCGACTGCGCGGCGCGCGTGGCCCCCGCCGAGAGCGTCGGCGGCGACTTCTACAACCTGTTCCAGCTCGGCGACGGGCGCGTGGGCGTGCTGATCGGCGACGTGTCGAGCCACGGTTACCGTGCGGCGCTCATCATGGCGCTCGTGATGAGCGCCACGGCGATTCACGCCCGCGGTTCGAGCGACCCGGCCGCGACGATCGGCGCGCTGCTGGCCTCGCTGGCCGACGAACTGCGCGAGACGGAGATGTTCATGACCGTCTGCTACGCGATCATCGACACGCGGTCCGGCACGGTGACGTGGTGCAACGCGGGCCACCCGCACGCCTTCGTGGTGCACGGCGATGGTTCGGCGACGCGGCTCGCCGCCACCGACCCGCCGCTGGGCCTGGTGGACGACGCGCCGCACGCCGCGTCGCGGCCGTGGCACGCCGACGACGTGCTGGTGCTCTTCACCGACGGCATCAGCGACGAACGCGGCACCCAGAAGAAGCGGCTCGGCGAGCGCGCGGTGCTCGAGGTGGTCAAGGCGCGCCGCGCCGAAGCCGCCTGGCGCATCGTGGACGGCGTCTTCGCGCTCGTCGAGGGACACATGGGGGCGATGACGCCACGAGATGACCAGGCGCTCGTCGTCCTTCGGACGACGAAGTTGGGAGACGGGAGAGGGGAGGTGGGAGATTTGTGAGCGC
>JACREJ010000005.1 GCA_016218305.1 Gemmatimonadota bacterium
GCGCGCGGCGGACGCCGCGGCGCGCGCGGTGCCGTCGTGCGGTGCGGCCGTGAGATTGCGTGCTGCGGTCGCGTGGTGCGGACGTGCGGCGCGGACTCGTGGCTACGGTCGTGCCGCGTCGCCCAAGCTCTGCGCGCAGGGCTGGGGGTGTGGTCCGGCGAATATAGGAGGGCTCCATAGACGGGGCGCGAAGCGCCCCCGTTCAGGCCCGACAATTTCGCAGGACCACTCCCCCGGCCCGAAGCGCGCGATCCAGACTCAAGAGAGTACGCAGTCCGCAATCGCACGAGATTGCACTAGATTTCCCCACCTGCCGTCCGCCGTCTGCCATCCGCCATCCGCCCCAACATGACACTCGACGAGTTCAAGTCCGCCGCCGAAGCGCTCCGCGCCGACGGCCCCGCCCAGGTGGCGGCCGCCGCCACGCTCGACGCGTGGACCGAGGCGCGCAACCACCTGGTGGGACGCACGAGCGGGCGCCTGTCCGAACTGATGACGGCGCTCGGCACGCTCCCCAAGGAGGATCGCCGCGAGGCGGGCCAGCTGGCCAACACGGTCAAGCAGGAACTGGAGGCGCTCCTCGACGTGCGCCATGCCGAACTCGCGCGCGCCCAGCAGCAAGGCCCTGCCATCGACCGCACCATGCCGGGACGCACCACCTGGCAGGGGACGGTGCACCCGGTGTCGCTCGTCATCGACGAGGTCGTCGAGATCTTCCGCGAGCTGGGCTTCACCATCGCCCTCGGCCCCGAGGCGGAACACGCCTGGTACAACTTCGGCGCGCTCAACTTCCCGGCCGACCACCCGGCGATGGACCTCCACGACACGCTCTACCTCGACGAGATGGTGCTGCGCACGCACACTTCGCCGGTGCAGGTGCGCACGCTGCAGCAGTATCCCCCGCCGATCCGCATTCTGGCGCCCGGCAACGTCTACCGTGCCGACCCGTTCGACGCGTCGCACGCGCCGATGTTCTCGCAGATCGAGGGACTGGTCGTGGACGAGGGCATCACCTTCGCCGACCTGAAGGCCACGCTCACCCGTTTTGCCAACCGCTTCTTCGGCGAGACCAAGACGCGCTTCCGCCCGTCGTACTTCCCGTTCACCGAGCCGTCGGCCGAGATGGACGTGCGGTGCGGGGTGTGCCGGGGGGCAGGGTGCGCGGTCTGCAAGGAAAGCGGTTGGGTCGAGATTCTCGGGTCCGGCATGGTGCATCCGGCCGTGCTCGAGAACGCCGGCCTCGACAGTGAGCGGTACACGGGGTGGGCGTTCGGCATGGGGCCGGCGCGCACCGCCCTGGCACGTCACGGCATACCGGACATCCGCATCCTCTACGACTCGGATGTGCGCTTCCTGGAGCAGTTCGCCCGATGAATCTCTCGCATGAGTGGCTCAAGGCCTTCGTGCCGCACGCGCTGTCCGCGGAGCAGGTGCGCGACCTCCTCACCGCGCACGTTGCGACGGTGGAGGGGTTCGAGCGACTGCGCGCCGATCTCGCGCCGTTCGTGGTGGCGCGCGTCATCGAGACGGAGAAGGTCCCCGACACGAAGCTCTCGTTCAACAAGGTGGACGACGGATCGGGGACGCTGCTCGAGGTGGTCTGCGGCGCGCCGAACGTGACGGCGGGCGCGGTCTACCCGTTCGCGCGCACCGGCACGCTGATGCCGGCGGGCTTCAAGATCGAGAAGAAGAAGATCCGCGGCTTCACCTCCAACGGCATGCTCTGCTCGGCGGCCGAGCTCGGGCTCGGCGAGGACCACGCGGGCATTCTGGAACTCACCACCGACGCCGCGCCGGGCACGCCGCTGCTCGACGTGCTGCCGCTCGGCGACGTGCGGCTCGTGCTCGACGTGCTGCCGAACCGGCCGGACCTGCTCTCGCACCTCGGCGTGGCGCGCGAACTCAGCGCGCTGACCGGCGTGCCGTTGCAGGACACGGACGGCCCGCACGCCGCGCCGACGGTGGCCGTGGTGCGCGATGCCAAGACGGCGTCGAGCGGCGGCGCGACGGTGCAACTCGAGGACGCGGAGGGCTGCCCGCAATACCTGGGCGCCGTCGTCCGCGGCGTCACCGTGGGGCCGAGCCCGGCCTGGCTGCGCGAGCGTGTGGAAGCGGCGGGTGTGCGCTCCATCAACAACGTGGTGGACGTGACCAACGCCATTCTCCACGGGCTTGGCCATCCGATGCACGCATTCGACCTCGCGACGCTTGCCGACCAGACCGTCGTGATCCGCCGCGCGCGTGCCGGCGAGAAGATGAAGACGCTCGACGGCGTGGAGCGCGCGCTCACTCCGGAGATGACGATGATCGCCGACGCGGCGCGCAGCGTCGCGGTGGCGGGGGTGATGGGCGGGCAGGAATCCGAAGTGACGGCCACGACGACCGACTTGTTCCTCGAGGTGGCGTACTTCGACCCGAAGCGCACGCGCAGGACGCGGCGCGCGCTCGGGCTCTCGACGGACGCGAGCTACCGGTTCGAGCGCGGCATCGATCCCAACGGACTGGTGGATGCCATGCGCGCGGCGATCGGGATGATCGTCGCGGTGGCGGGTGGTCAACTCGACGGCAGCATCATGGCGGTCGGCGCGGGGCCGGCACCGCGCGCAGCCGTGGGCCTTCGGCCGGCGCGCGTGCAGGCGGTGCTGGGTGCGCCGATCACGGAGGCGGAAGTCACGCGGTACCTGTCGAGCGTGGGATTCCGCGTGCTGCGGCTTGGTGAGGGGGAGGGCATGGAGAAGGGATGGAGAGGCGAGGACGTGGTCTTCTCCGTCACGCCGCCGTCCTGGCGCCACGACGTGACGCGCGAGGTGGACCTCATCGAGGAGGTCGCGCGCCTGCACGGGTATGACAAGCTACCGGACACGATCGAGGCGTACCGTCCGACGACGGTTCCGGATCATCCGCTCTACGTCACCGGCCGTCGCGTGCGCGATGCGCTGGTGGCGGCGGGGCTGGCCGAGGTGCGGCCGATGCCGTTCGTGAAGGGCGACGACGCGACGCACTGGCGGGTGACGAATCCGCTGGCCGAGGACGAACCGCACCTGCGCGTGTCGGTGCTGGAGTCTCTGGCCCGCCGCGCGGAGTACAACCTGACGCGGATGAAAGGCGACATCCGGCTGTTTGAGGTGGGGTCGGTCTTCCTTGGAAAGGGGAAGGGTGCAGAGCGAGGTGCAGGGAAGGGGGAGATCGCAGAAGAGGTTCGCGTCGGCGTTGTCATCATGGGCGCGCGGCAGCCGCATCACTTCGCCGACGCTTCGTCACCGGTGATTGATGCGTGGGATGCGAAGGGGCTGGCCGAGCGCGTGGCGCGCACGGCGTTCCCGGGCGCGGTCATCGCCATGGAGTCGGCGGATGATCCTGCGCTCTGGACGATCACGGTGGATGCGCGTGCCGTGGGCACCGTGTCGCGCGTGACGCTCGACGCGCCCATCTGGGCCTCTGCCGCGTTCGGCATCGAGCTCACGCTGGGCGCGATGCCGGTGGCGTACGTGGCGAAGCCGGGCGAGTCGGTGCACGCGGGCGTGCGGCCGGCGATCGCGCCGCCGGCCCCGGCGGTGCGCTACACGCCGCTGCCCACGACGCCGGCCGCCACGTTCGACCTCGCGCTGCTCGTCCCTGATGCCCTGAGCGCCGCGGAGGTGGAGCGCGTGCTGCGCACGAGCGGCGGTGACATGCTGGAGTCGCTGGCGCTGTTCGACGAGTTCCGCGGCGCGGGCGTGCCCGACGGCATGCGCTCGCTCGCGTGGCGATTGACCTTCCGGCATCCGGAACGCACTCTACGCGACAAGGAGATCGACGGACGCCGGTCGCAACTGCTCAAGTCCCTGGAGAACCAGCTCGGTGTCAAACCCCGCACGGCCTGATCTCGCGGCCTTCGAAGAACTTCAGTTCCTCATCTATCAGGTGGGCGAGGAACTGAGCGGCTTCCGCAAGCGCGCCCTGCAGGCGGAGCAGCGCCTCAAGGCCATCGCCACCGGCGTCCCGGGCGGTTCGCCGCTCGTCGCCGAAGAGCGGGTGGCGCAGCTGGAAGCCGAGAACGCCCGCCTCCGCGAGCGGCTGGCCGCGGCCGAGGTGCAGACGGTCAAGATGCTCGACCAGGTGCGCTTCCTGCGGCAGCAGCACGTCCTGGAGGGCGAAGCATGAGCAGCGTCAAGCACAGCACCCGCGTGACGATCTGCGGGGAGGACTACACCATCCGGTCCGATTCGCCCCCCGAGCATACGCGCCGGGTGGCGGCGTACGTGGACGCGAAGATCCGGGAAGTGCTGGAGAGCGCGTCGGTGGTGGAATCGCACAAGGCGGCCATCCTGGCGGCGCTGCAGATAACGGATGAGCTGTTCTCGGCGCGGCAGGGGGAGGAGGACGTCGCGGCCTCGATGCGGACGCTGTCGGGGGAGTTGAGACGCTGGCTGCCGCCGGCCAAGAGACAGACATAGGGGATTGAGGAGGGGTGCAGGGGTCTGGGAGGGGGAGGAGTGGAGCGATGAGAGAGGGGTGAGGCGGGGTACACGCGTACCGCCTCACCCCTCTCTCCACTCCTCTCCCCTTCTAAGCCCCTGGACCCGTCCTCCTCCCACTACCGAGGCTTGCCCGCAAGCTATAGCTTATGATTGCGTCTCGGAGTTCGAGCGCGTAGGTGCAAGCGGCCTCGGCAGTTAGCTCGCCCCACCGCGCCCCTTTCGTCGGGGCCCGGCCGGTCGGGTGTCTTGCCCATGCCATTGTGTCCAGCGCGCGTGATGCTCCGGACCGTTCACATATAGCGGCGCGCGGTGCGCGTTGCCCCCTGGAGCATAACAAATGTCCATGACGATTATCGCCCTGATCGCCGGCGGCTTGATTGCCAGCGTGGTCGCGTGGTTTGTCGGCAGGAAGCAGGGAATGACGGCGGAGCGGGACGCGCGGAATGCGGCGCGCGAGACTGCCGAACAGATGTCGAAGCGGATCCTTGGCGAGGCCGAGCGCGACGCCGAAGCGCTGAAGAAGCAGGCGGTGCTGGCCGGCAAGGAAGACGTGATGAAGGCCCGCGAGGAGTGGGAGGCGGAGGCACGCCACCGCCGCGGGGAGATCGAGATCGAGGAAAAGCGTCTCATGGACCGCGAGGTGCAGCTCGACAAGAAGCTCGAGCTGCTCGAGACGCGCGAGCGCGACCTCGGACGCCGGGCCAGCGACCTGGGCCGCAAGGAGAAGGGCGTCGAGGAAAAACAGGCCGAACTCGACAAGATGGTGGGCGACGAGCGCCGCCGGCTGGAGCAGGTGGCCGGGCTCTCCGCGCAGGAAGCCAAGGCCGAGCTGATCCGCCGGATGGAGGAGGAGGCGCACGCCGACGCCGCCAACAAGATCCGCGAGATCCGCGAGACGGCCAAGCGCAACGCCGACCGCGAGGCGAAGAAGATCGTGGCGCTGGCGGTGCAGCGCATTGCGGCCGAGCACACGAGCGAGATCACGCAGACGGCCGTGTCGCTCCCCAAGGACGAGATCAAGGGACGCATCATCGGGCGCGAGGGGCGCAACATCCGCGCGTTCGAGCTCGCCACCGGCGTGGACGTCATCATCGACGACACACCCGACACCGTGGTGATCTCGTGCTTCGACCCGGTGCGCCGCGAGACGGCGCGCCTGGCGCTGGCGCGGCTCATCGAGGACGGGCGCATCCACCCGGGGCGCATCGAGGAAGTGGTGGAGAAGGCGCGCAAGGAAGTGGACGCCGGCATCATCGAGACGGGCGAGCGCGCCGCGTACGACGTGGGCATCCACGGCCTGCACCCGGAGATCATCAAGCTGGTCGGGCGCATGAAGTGGCGCACCTCGTACGGGCAGAACATCCTCGACCATTCCAAGGAAGTCGCGCACCTCGCCGGCATCATGGCCGCCGAACTGGGGCTCGACGTGGCGCTCTGCAAGCGCGGCGCGCTGCTGCACGACATCGGCAAGGTGCTGACGCACGAGCATGAAGGGACGCACGTGCAGCTCGGCGTGGAGATGGCGACGAAGTACGGCGAGAACCCGTTCGTCGTGAACTGCATCGCCGCGCACCACGACGACGTGCCGCACGAGAGCGAGGAGTCGGTGCTGGTGCAGGCCGCCGACGCCATCAGCGGGTCGCGCCCCGGCGCGCGCCGCGAGGCATTTGAGACGTACGTGAAGCGGCTCGAGGGGCTGGAGAAGATTGCCTCGAGCTACCGTGGCGTGGATCGCGTGTTCGCCATCCAGGCGGGGCGCGAGATCCGCGTGATCGTCAACCCCGACGACGTGGATGACCTGCGGATGCAGTCGCTCACCGACGAGATCGCGCGTCGGGTGGAGGCCGAACTGCAGTATCCGGGGCAGATCAAGGTCGTCGCCATCCGTGAGAAGAGGACCGTAGACATTGCCCGCTAACGTACTCGACGGCGTGGACGCCGCGAAGATCATCGACGGCGTCGCCGTCGCCAAGCAGGTGCGCGCTGAAGTCGCGCGCGATGCCGCAGCGCTGATTGCGCGCGGCGTGACCCCAGGCCTCACCGTGGTGCTCGTCGGGGACGACCCGGCGAGCGCGGTCTACGTGCGCGCCAAGGAGAAGGCGTGCGTCGAGGCCGGCATGAACGGCAAGACCATTCGCCTTCCCGCCGACACGTCGCAGGCCGACCTGCTGGCGCTCATCGACCAGCTCAACGCCGACCCGACGGTGCACGGCATCCTCGTGCAGATGCCGGTGCCCAAGCACATCGACCCGCAGGCGGTGATCCTGCGCATCTCGGCCGAGAAGGACGTGGACGGCTTTCACCCGGTGAACGTGGGCCGCGTCTGGATTGGCGAGAAGAACGGATTTGCGCCGTGCACCCCCGCTGGCGTCATGGTCATGCTGGAGAAGGCCGGCGTCAACGTGACGGGGCAGAACGTGGTGATCCTCGGCCGCTCGAACATCGTCGGCAAGCCCATGGTGTCGCTGATGGTGGCGGCGAGCGCCACGGTGACGGTATGCCACTCCAAGACGCGCGACCTGCCGTCGGTTGTGCGCGGGGCCGACATCCTGATTGCCGCCATCGGCAAGCCGGAGTTCGTGAAGGCCGACATGGTGAAGCCGGGCGCGGTGGTGATTGACGTCGGCATCAACCGCGTGGACGATGCGTCGAACCCCAAGGGGTATCGCATCGTGGGCGACGTGGACTTCGCCGCGGTGAGCCAGGTGGCGTCGAAGATCACGCCGGTGCCTGGTGGGGTGGGGCCGATGACGATCGCGATGCTGCTGAAGAACACCGTCCGCGCCGCCACCCAGAGGCTTGCGTGACGGCACGCCGCGGCAGCGCGCCGCGGCGTGGACCGGCGCCGTCGCTCTTTGACGGCGCCGATCCTGCAGGTGCAGAGCGCGGCACGACACGGCGCGACGCCGCGCCCGGCGAGTCACCAGAGACGGCGTTCCCGGTGGCGGCGCTGACCCAGATGGCGAAGGAGGTCATCGAGGGGGCGTTCCCGCCGCTCTGGATTCGCGGCGAGGTGTCGGGCTTCAAGTCGCACGGCAACGGGCACTGGTACTTCACGCTCAAGGATGCCACGGCGTCAGTGTCGTGCGTCGTCTGGGCGCGCGACACGGTGCGCATTCCCGCGCCGCCGGACGAAGGGATGCAGGTGATGGCGCAGGGCCAGCTGTCGGTGTATCCGGCGCGCGGGCAGATGCAGTTCATGGTGCGCGCGCTGGAAGCCGAGGGCGAAGGGCTGTGGCGCAAGGCGTTTGAGGCCACGCGCGCGCGGCTCGAGAAGGACGGCCTGCTCGACCCGTCGCGCAAGCGGCCCATCCCGCGCTTTCCGCGGCGCGTGGCCGTGGTGACGAGCGCCGACGGCGCCGCGCTGCATGACATCCGGTCCGTGATCGCGCGCCGCAATCCGTCGGTGGACCTGATCGTGGTTCCGGCGGCGGTGCAGGGTGACACAGCGCCGGCGTCGCTCATCGCCGCCCTCGATCGCGTGGCCCGCTGGGGCGCCGCCGACGTGGTGATCGTGGGGCGCGGCGGCGGCTCGCGCGAGGACCTGTGGGCCTTCAACGACGAAGGGGTGGCGCGCGCCATCGCGGCCTGCCCGATTCCCACCATCAGCGCGGTGGGGCACGAGGTGGACGTGACCATCGCCGACCTGGTGGCCGACCTGCGCGCCGCGACGCCGTCGGCGGCCGCCGAGGCCGCGGTGCCGGTGCTCGCGGAACTGGTCGACTGGCTGGCCTCGCTGCGGCAGGTGATGCGCACTGGCGTGGAGCGCCGAGTGCTGCAGGCGCGGCGCGACCTGAAGCGCTGGGCGGGCGACCTGTCGCTGCGCGCCAATCGCAGCGTCGAACGCCGCCGCTCGCGCGTGCAGCAGCTGGCCGGGCGCATCGATGCGCTCAGCCCGCTCAACACGCTGGCGCGCGGCTACGCGGTGGCGCGTGACGCCGAGGGACACGCGCTGGGTTCCGCCGTGGCCTTCACGGTCGGACAGGCCTTCGCGCTCGTCCTGCGCGACGGACAGGTGGATGCGTCGGTCACTGCGGTGCGCCCCGGGGCGCCACCCTCAGCGGGAGGAGCCGCCACATGAGCTTCGAAAAGGACCTTGCACGACTCGAGCAGATTGCCGCGGCACTCGACCGGGCCGATCTGTCGCTCGACGAGTCGCTCGCGCTCTTCGAAGAGGGCATCAAGCGGCTGCGCGACGCGTCCGACGCCCTCGCGAAAGCCGAGGGGCGCGTGACGACGCTCGTGGAGCAGGCGAACGGGGCGCTCGAGGAGCGTGATGTCGGCAACTAGCACCGCCCCCGACTTCTCCGCGGCGCGCACTCGCGTGGCGCACGCGCTGGACGCGCTCTGCGACCGCTGCCTTCCCGCCGTCGGCGGCCCCGTGGGCGAGGCGATGCGCTACTCGATCACGGGGGAGGGCAAGCGCCTGCGCGCCGTGCTCGTGATGTCGGCCTACGAAGCCTGCGGCGGCACGGGCGACGTGACGCCGCTCGCCGCCGCCGTGGAAGTGGTGCACGCCTATTCGCTCGTGCACGACGACCTGCCGTGCATGGACGACGACGACCTGCGGCGCGGCCGGCCCACCGTGCACAAGGCGTTTGGCGTGCCGGTGGCCACGGCCGCCGGGATGGCGATGGTGCCGCTCGCCGCCCGCGCCGCGTGGGACGCGGCGCAGGGGCTCGGACTCGACGCGCGCACCAGCGGCGAGATCGTGCGTGTCCTCATGCGGGCGTCCGGAGCGGGCGGCATGATCGGCGGCCAGCTCCTGGACCTCGAGGGCGAGTGCCAGCAGCTCTCGTACGTGCAGCTGGAGACGATCCATCGGTGCAAGACGGGAGCCCTCATCGAGGCGTCCGTGGAGCTGGGCGCCCGTGCGGCGCTCGCCCCTGCCGGCCACCTGAGCGCGCTGGGGCGCTACGGCCGGTGCATCGGGCTCGCCTTCCAGATCGCCGATGACGTCCTCGACGTGACAGCCACCAGCGACGAACTGGGCAAGACGGCCGGCAAGGACCTTGCCTTCCAGAAGAGCACGTATCCCGCCCTGCTCGGGGTGGACGGGGCCATCGCCCGCGCCGAGGCGCTGGTGGAGGAGGGGTGCGCCGCACTGGCCGACGCGGGGGTGCTGACGCCGTCGCTCGAGGCTACCGCCCGCTACATCGTGGCCCGTCGCTCCTGACACACGGCGCCCCGTTTCGCGTTATAGATTTCACTCGCCCTCCACTCGATAGCCATGACCGTTCTCTCGCGCATCAACTCCCCCGCCGATCTCAAGGGCCTCTCGTCGCCCGAGCTCAAACAGCTCGCGGACGAGCTGCGGGAGTTCCTCATCGCGACCTGCTCGGCCACCGGCGGCCACATTGGCGCCGGCCTCGGCGTGGTGGAGCTGACGATCGCGCTGCACTACGTCTACGACACGCCGCGCGACCAGCTCGTGTGGGACGTCGGACATCAGGGCTATCCGCACAAGGTCCTGACCGGGCGCCGCGACCGCATGGGGACCCTGCGACAGGAGGGCGGGCTGTCGGGCTTCCTGAAGCGCAGCGAGAGCGAGTACGACGCCTTTGGCGCCGGGCATGCCGCGACCTCGATTTCGGCGGCGCTGGGCATCGCGACCGGCCGCGACCTGAACCACGACGATTTCAAGGTGGTGGCCGTCATCGGCGACGGCTCGCTCGGGAGCGGCCTGGCGTACGAGGGACTCAACAACGCCGGCGCCTCGGACCGCGACATCGTGGTCGTGCTCAACGACAACGAGATGTCGATCGCGCCCAACGTGGGGGCCATGCACCGCTATCTCACCTCGGTGCAGCGCAACCCGCTCTACAATCGCGTGCGCAGCAGCCTCGGCCAGATCTTCGAGCAGCACGACAAGGGGAAGGGGCCCATTCACGACATCGGCACGATCGTGAAGCGCTGGGAGGAAAGCGTGAAGGCCTTCCTCACGCCGGGCGTGCTCTTCGAGGAGCTGGGCTTCCGCTACTTCGGTCCCATTGACGGGCACGACATCGACGGGATGATCGAGACGTTCAAGGCGGTGCGCGCCTTCAAGGGCCCGCGCCTCGTGCACGTGATCACGCAGAAGGGGCGCGGCTTCCCGGCGGGCGAGCACGGCGAGAAGTGGCACGCCCTGCCGCCGGGGCACGACCCGGCCACCGGCAAGGTGATCGCGGCCTCCAAGGGCAATGCGAACTGGACGACGGTCTTCGGGCGCGCGCTCACGGAGTTGATGGCGGAGGATCCGACCCTGGTGGCGATCACCGCGGCGATGCCGAGTGGGACGGGGGTGAACCTGGTGCAGAAGGCGCACCCGGCGCACTTCTTCGACGTCGGTATCGCCGAAGGGCACGCCGTCACGTTTGCCGCCGGTCTCGCGACGCAGGGCCTCCGTCCGGTCACCGCCGTCTATTCCACGTTCCTGCAGCGCGGCTACGACAACATCATTCACGACGTCGCCATCCAGCACCTGCCGGTGATCTTCTGCCTCGATCGCGCCGGGCTCGTGGGTGAGGACGGCGAGACGCACGGCGGACTGTACGACATCGCGTACATGCTCGCGGTGCCGCACATGACGGTGACGGCGCCGGCCAACGGCGCCGAGCTCGTGGGGCTGCTGCGCGCCGCGATGGCGCATCGCGACAACCCGTTCAGCATTCGCTACCCGCGGGACGCGTCGCCCGACGTGGTGGGGCCGGCGACGGACATTCCCGCCGTGCCGTACGGCACGTGGGAGGTGCTGCGCAAGGGAAGCGACGAGGTGGCGATCCTTGCGGTCGGGACCATGGTGGCCGAGTCGCTGCGGGCCGCCGAGACGCTCGCCGGCGAGGGGCTGGACGTCACGGTGGTGAACTGCCGTTTCCTGAAGCCGGTGGATGAGCTTTCGCTCGCCGCCCTGATGCACGACCACAAGACGCTGCTCGTGGTTGAGGAAGGGACGGTGGTCAACGGCTTCGGCGCCTACCTCTCCACCATCGTGGAGCGGACGGAGCCGCAGGTGCGCGTGGTGGCGCACGGCGTGCCGGACCGCGTGGTGTATGCGGCGTCGCGGGCGCGGCAGCTGGCGGAGTGCGGCCTGGACGCGGCCGGGATCGCCTCCAAGGTGCGCTCGCTGCACGACGCCGGGGCGATGGCCCACTGATGCGTATCGGCGTCGTCGGACACATCGGATACGACGGGCTCGATGAGCTCGTGCGCCACCTCGTGGCGCAGGCGTCGACGCTGGACATGGAGCTCTCGTTCGAGCGAGACCTGGCGGTGGTCGCCGGTGCCGGCGCGACGGTGCTCCGCGACCCGACGGGGATCGACGCGGTGCTCGCCTTCGGCGGCGACGGCACGCTGCTGCGCGCGGCGCGCATGCTGGGTGGCGCACCGGCGCCGATCTTCGGCGTGAACCTCGGGAAGCTGGGGTTCCTGACCACGTGCCGCGCCGAGGAATTCCAGGCGCTGCTTCCGCGATTCGCCCGCGGTGATTACATCGCCGAGCAGCGCATGGCGCTGGAGGCGGAGTGGCACGACGGTCCGGGCGCCCCGGGGGCACGCCTGCGCGCCCTGAACGACGTGGTGCTGCACAAGGGCGGCTTTGCGCGCGTGCTGCGCCTCGACCTCACGGTGAGCGGTGAACGGCTCGGCTCGCTGGCCGCCGACGGCATCGTGATCTCCACGCCGACGGGCTCCACCGCCTACTCGCTCTCGGCGGGCGGGCCGATCGTGGATCCGACGCTCGAGTCCATCCTGGTGACGCCGGTGGCCGCGCACACGCTGGCCATGCGCCCCCTCGTCCTGCCCGGCAACGCCCTGCTCGAGGTGCGACCGGATGATGCGCCCGAGGAGGTTTTGGTGACTGTGGACGGGCAGGTCGGGACCAGATTGGGACCCAACCAGCAGCTGACCGTCCATCGGTCCTCGCATCCTGTGTGGATCGTGCGCATGGACGATGCGTCGTTCTTCGGGCGGCTGCGCGCCAAGATGGGCTGGGGCGGGCTGGCGGAGCGGGATCGCTAACGGATACAGGATTAGGAGCTCGGATTGGGATTGAAGATGGCGATTGATGATCGGGATGTGGATTCGCTCTCGCGCCGTCAGACCCCGCTGCTCGCATTCTTCGCTCTGGTGCAACCGCAGGTGGGTGGTCAGTAGTCGTTCGATGTCCGCATCGCCCATCTTCCATCTCCCATCCCCCCTCTGCCTTTGTTAACCGAGCTCAGAATCCGCAACTTCGCCATCATCGACGCGGTGGTGCTTCCACTCGCGCCGGGGCTGAACGTGTTGTCGGGCGAGACGGGGGCGGGGAAGTCGATCATCGTGGGGGCGCTCGGCCTGCTCGTCGGTGAGCGTGCCACGGCCGACCTGGTGCGGCCCGGCGCGGACCGCGCGGTGGTGGAGGGCACGTTCGAGCTGGGCGACGCGCCCGACCTGCGCACGCTGCTCGACGAGCGCGGCATTGACTGCGACGACGGCGTGCTGGTGCTCAAGCGCGAAGTGCCGGCGTCGGCGGGCGGTCGGGCGCGCGCGTGGATCAACGGCACGGCGGTGACGGCGTCGGTGCTGGCTGACGTGGGGCGCGCGCTCATCAACGTGCACGGTCAGCATGAGGCGCAGTCGCTGCTCGACCCCGCTGCGCAGCGCCGCATCCTCGACGCCTTCGCGGGCGCGCAGGCGCAGGCGGCGGCGGTGGCCAGGGCGCACGGTGCGCTCGCGGCGGCCCGCCACGCCGTGGCGGACCTCGTGGCGCGGCGCGACGCGGCGCAGAAGCGCGCGGACTACCTGCAGCATGTGGCGCGCGAGATCACCGAGGCCAAGCTGGTGGAGGGAGAGGAGCAGAAGCTCGATGACGAGGCGCGCCGCCTCGCGCACGCCGAGGAACTGCGCTCGCTGGCCGGCGAGGTGGTCGGCGCGCTTGAAGGCGAGGATGGGACTGTGCTCGGCACGCTGGGCGCCCTGCACAAGCCGCTCGCCGCGCTGCAGCGCATCGATCCCACCGTCGCGCGCCTGCAGGAGCTGTACGACGCGGCGTTCTATGCACTCGAGGAACTGTCGCGCGAGGTGCAGGCGTACGGCGAGACGGTGGAGCACGACCCGGCGCGGCTGGCGGAGGTGGAGCGCCGTCGCGACCTCGTCTTCCGCCTCGTCAAGAAGTACGGCGGGAGCATCGCGGCGGCCCTCGAGACAGGGCGCGAGGCGCGCGCCGAACTCTCGCTGCTCGACAGTGCCGCGCTCGACCTGCGCGACCTCGACGAGAGCGTGTCAGCGGCCGAAGCGGCGCTCAAGGAAGCGGCGCAGGCCCTGACGAAGGCGCGGCAGAAGGCGGCGTCGCGCCTCGAACGGGAGGTGGAGGCGCAGTTTCCGGGCCTGGGTCTCGAAGACGGCCGCTTCCACGTGGTGCTCGCGGCGCGCGCCGAAACGGGAGCGGCCGGCGCGGAGGACGTGGAGTACCGCGTGTCGCTGAACGTGGGTCACGATGCGCGGCCGCTGTCGCGCGTGGCGTCCGGCGGCGAGCTCGCGCGCGTGATGCTGGCGCTCAAGGCGATCCTGGCGGCGGTGGACCGCGTGCCGACGCTCATCTTCGACGAGGTGGACGCCGGCATCGGCGGCAAGGTGGGCCAGCAGGTGGGCGACGCGATGCGCGGCGTGGCGGCGCACCATCAGGTCTTCGCCATCACGCACCTGCCGCAGATCGCGTCGCGCGCGCATCACCACATTCGCGTACGCAAGGGCGCCAAGGACGGCGTGACGACGGCGGACATCGAGGTGCTGGACGGCGATGCCCGGGTGGAGGAGATCGCCCGCATGCTCGGCGGCGACGCCGACAGTGCGACCAGCCGTGCGCATGCGCGCGAGCAGCTGGCGGCGGGGGCGCACGGAGCGGCCGGCGCGGGCGCTGCGCGCGCCGCGTCGAAGCCTGCTACCGCCCCCAGAGCCGGCGGTACCAGCGCACGGTCACCACGTCGCGGGTGAGGTAGGGCGCGCGCCAGTTGCGCCCCGACAGCGTCTGCTGGTGCTCGTACGTGACGTCGAAGGCCGTCCGCGCGCGTCCGGCGCGCGCCGCCTCCACGGTGGAATACGTGCCGCCGAGCGTGAGGCGCTGCTCGGACCAGTCCGTGCCAGACGCCCACCCGTCAGCGTCTGCCGCGCTGACCTCGGGCATCGCCGCGGGCCGCTGGGTTTCGCGCAGGCTCCAGGCATCCGCGGCCTGCCGCGCGAGACTCCACGTGGCGCCCAGGCGAATGTTGCGCGTCAGGGCGACGCGCGGCGTGACGGACACGTCGAAACGCGAGCCCGGCCTGCGGCCGATCTTCGCTTCACGTTCGGCCGGGATAATCGGGAAGGGGAGTCCGCCCACCGCCGGCGCGGAGAGCGGCGGAATCCGGAGGGCGAACTCCTGCGACTGTGCCCGGTCCAGCGCGACGACAACGGTGGCAGACCAGCGATTGCCGTAGAAGAGATCGGTGAACGACCGGAGGGTGAACCCAGTACCGGCATCGCCCGTCACTGCCGGGAAGATCTCGTCGGCCTCCGGGGTCGAGCCACCGTTCAGGCGGAGCGAGGCGCCGACTGCCTGTCGCATGGCAAAGCCGTGAATGCTCGCCGTGTCATCGCCGACCGTCTCGAACACGCGCGCCTTCGCATGCAAGGAGAATTCGCCGAGACCGTACGCGTGCACGGTGCGCAGGGGGCGCAGCCGGTAGCCGTAGAGCGAATCCGTGAGCAGTCGGTCGAGATCGGCGGGCGAAAACATTGCGGCGGCCGCCGGGCCCTCGGGGCCGATCGCGCCGTTCCCATAGACGAGGAACTGGTCGCGGTACCCCAGCACCCGCTGATTGATGGCCTGTTGTGCGGCGCCGGTGGCGATGGGAATGAACGGCAGGCCGACTGAGTTCGAACGCCCGCCGTAGAGCTGGTTGAGTGCGCTGGCGAATCCGGCCGCGGCGGAGACGAGCGACTGTGCGCCCGCGACATTCGCCACAATCGGCGCACATCCGGCGCTGCCAGGAGTCGCCTGGCACTGCGCGATGCGCCGTGAGGTCTGCGCCACGGCGCTGTCGAACTGCGCGATGAGCAGGACGTTGCGATCGCGCGCAACGGTGTTGGTCCAGGCAGGGTTGAACCCCATCGTCCCCTCGACGCGGCCGGCGTTGAGGATGAGGCGCGGTTCGACGGCATGGCTGGCCGCGCGCACGTGCACTCCGACGGTGAGTCTCGGCAGGACGCCGAACTCCACCCCGAGCGCGTTGTCGGCCGACGCATCACGCCGCTGCATGGTGAGCGCGCCGAGCGAGGGGTCGAAGGCGGAGACGCCGGAGAGCACCGAGACGACCGAGGCCGCCGCGGCCAGCCGCGTGTCGTACCGGCCATTCCAGGACGCGACGTTTGCACCGAGAGGCCGGAGCTTGCCGTCGGCATCGTATCGCTCGTTGGCCCGATCCCACTGCAGGCCCGCCCCGATACGCAGGACGCCCTTGGGCAGCGTGGCCGCGTCGTCACCCAAGCCGAGCGCGCGCTGGGCCGCCACGGGATGCGTGGTGGCGAGCAGCACCAGCAGGGCCGGCAGGGTATACGAGGCGAGCGTCCGTCGGGCCATCATCAATGGGCGTTGGGAGGGGGAACCCGCTAAGTTTGGCATGTCTCCAGCAACCCTGAAACCTAATGCGAGAACCGTCGCTTCCGCGTGTTCCCTGGCAGGTTACCGGCAACCACTGGGTGTCGCTCCCCTGCGTACACCCCGTGGACGGCTCGGTTCACGCCCTGGGCATCCTCCACCGCGGCGCGCGCTCGGCGGTGGAGTTCGCCGGGAGCGCGGACTTCCTCGGCGGTGACGGTCCGGCGCTGGCCCGCCCCGTGCTGACGGTGGACGGGGAGCGCATCGAACTTGCCAAGGGTGGCATCGCGTGGGAACGCGCGTCGCACTGGCTGCCGACCTTCACGGCGTCGGTGGGCAGCGACCTGGTGATCCGGGGCACGCTCTTCGCCCCCTACGGACTCGACTCGGACATCGCCGGCGCCGTGTACGCGCTGGCGGTGGAAAACCGTGGCAGCACGTCGCACCAGGTGACGCTGTCGCTCGAGGGCACGCTGGGGCACCGGCAGGTGCGGGTGCGCACGCCGCGGGCGCTGGTGGATGCGTCGCGCATCGTCGAGGGCGTTACGGGGACGGTGGTGCTCGATGGGGCCGATGCCCCGGGGTTCGCCGCGCTGGCCATCGCGAGCGACGAGGACGCGGTGGTCACGGTCCGCGACGGCGCCGCCCCGAGCTACGCGCTCGAGCGGGCGTTCGACGTCGCCGGCGGTGCCCGCGTGGAGTGTGCGTTCTACCTCGGCGCCGGCCCGGAGCGGGACGGCGCGCAGGCCATCGTGGGCGTGTTGCGCCGCCGCGGCTGGCGTGCGCTGCTGGCGGCCACGCGCGAGGCGCTGCGCACGCTGGAGCAGAGCACGGGCACGGAGTCGCTCGACCTGCTCGTCAATCGCAACCTGCTCTTCGCCTATTTCTACGGTGTCGCACGCGGTCTCGACGACGCGCAGTACTACCTGGTGCGCAGCCGCGCCCCGTGGCATCCGGCCGGCGTCACGATCCGCGACTGGGAAGCGCTGTGCTGGACGATTCCGGCCGTGCAGCTGGCCGACCCGCCGCTGGCGCGCGAGTTGATCCTGCGCGCCTGCGAGGTGCACGGGTACGCGCCGGGGCAGGGGATCCACTACTTCGACGGGACGCTGTTCGAGCCGGGCTTCACGCTCGAGGGATGCGCCGCCTATGCGATCGCCGTGGATCGCTACATCCGCGACACGGGCGACGACCGCATCGTCGAGGAGCCCGTGCTCTCGGACACGCTGTACGTGTCGAGTGACGACCTGGCGGCGCGCCGCGACAAGGACCACGCGCTCTACCATACGGAAGTCACGCTTGGCGGCGGACGCGCGGCGCAGCCGTTCACGCTGCACGGCAATGCCGTCGTGGCGTATGCGCTCGATTGCCTGAAGCGCACGCTGGATGAGGAAGCGGTGAAGGGCCTGCAGGATCCCGAGGGCGTGCGGGCCTCGCTCCGCCGCCACTTCGCACCCGGGGGCGCCAAGTCGGCGTTCGTGTCCGCGAGCGACCTCGGCGGCCAGGTGAGTGAGGAAGACGATCCGGTGGGTTCGGCGCTCTGGCTCCCGCTGTACGAGACGGTGGAGCGCAGTGACTCCACCTATCGGCGGACGGCCAAGAAGGTCACGGCACCGACACACCTCGCGCAGCAGCTGGCGCGGCTGATGGGGCCGGACGCGGGTGACGTGCTCGAGTGGCTCCGGCGCGCGCCGCTGTCGCTGGGCGTGGCGGCGGAGCGCGTCGCGGCCGACGGCGCGGCGACGGCCGGCGGCGGCGACGCGGCGATGTCGGGATTGCTCGCCTATGCCACCTGGTACGCGGTGCATGCATTCGGAGTGCGCGCGTGATCGCCGACGAGGCCCGCCGCCACTTTGCCGCGGCCTTTGGCGGCGAGCCGGCCCTCGTGGCATCGGCGGCGGGGCGCGTGAACCTGATCGGCGAGCACGTCGATTACAGCGGCGGCGAGGCGCTCCCGATCGCCATTCAGCGGCGCACGGCGGTCGCGGTGCGCCTGCGGGCGGGCGCGAAGGTCACGCAGATCAACTCGGGCGGCACCGGGGGCGTGCTCACGATCGATCACGCGCGGCTCGCCCGGCGCGGCAAATGGACGGATTACCCGTCGGGCGTGCTCGACCAACTCGTCGGCGCAGGCATCGACGTGCCGGGGCTTGAGGTCGCGGTCGCGAGCGACATCCCGTCGGGGAGCGGCCTCAGCTCATCGGCCGCACTGGAGGTCGCCTTCGACTTTGCGGTCCGCTCGGTGCTGCACGTGCCGCTGGACGAGGTGTCGCTGGCGCTGGAGTGCCAGCGTGCCGAGCGGCAGTTCGTCGGCGTGCCGTGCGGCGCGATGGATCAGATGGCGGCGGCCTGCGGGCGCCGCGGACACGCGCTGCACATGAACTTCGGGCCGCTCAGCGTGAGCACCGTGCCCTTCACGGAACAGGTGCTGGTGGTGGACACGGCCGTGCCGCGCAGCCTGCGGGCGTCGGCGTACACGGAGCGCGTGCAGGAGTGCGCCGTGGCGCTGGCCGCAGTGCGGCACTTGGCGCCGGACGTGCCGCACCTGGCCGCGGCGACGCGTGAGCAGATTGACGCCGCAGTGATGCCTGAGGTCTCGCGGTTGCGCGCCCGTCACGTGGCGGCCGAGTGCCAGCGCGTGCGCGATACGGCGGCGGCGCTCGCCGCGGGGGAGCGTTTTCCGGGGCACCTCGCGCTTGCGTCGCATCGTTCGCTGCGGGATGACTACGACTGCTCGTCGCGCGAGCTCGACTGGGTGGTGGAGCAGGCGATGCGCACGCCGGGAATCACGGGCGCGCGGCTCACCGGCGCCGGATGGGGTGGGTGCGCGGTGGTGTTCGGAGACGCCGCCGCATTGGCGGCCCTGGAGGAGTCGCTCCCGGGGGCGTACGCCAAGGAGATCGGCCACCGGCCGAGGGCGTGGATCGTCACCGCGGACGATGGGGCGAGGGTGGAGTGACGGTGGACGGCAGACGGCAGATGGGAGATGGGAGATGGGAGATGGGAGATGGGAGATGGGAGATGGGAGATGGGAGATGGGAGATGGCACATGGTGGACGGCAGTTGCCGCACATCGGCGGTGACGCTAGAATGCGAGGCACGCGGGAATAGCTCAGTTGGTAGAGCACAACCTTGCCAAGGTTGGGGTCGCGGGTTCGAGTCCCGTTTCCCGCTCTCAAGAGAGACCACAGAGAAACAACAGAGAGACAACAGACAGAGCGGGCGGGGGCCAGTAAGGCTTCCCGCCCGTTGATCGCTCCGTAGCTTTATCTGGAATCGTGGTCCGGCAGTGGAATGGTCGCCCGCATTCGCGAATCCCAATCGCCAATCCCGATCGTCTATCCGTATCGTCTATCCGTATCGTCAATCCGAATCGTCAATCCGAATCCGAGCTCATAATCTCAATTCGTAGTTCCCGCCGGGGTGGCGAAACTGGCTAGACGCGAGGGACTTAAAATCCCTTGGGAGCAATCCCATCCGGGTTCGATTCCCGGCCCCGGCACTCGCGGCATGATGCATAAACGAACGCATGCAGAACGGCCGCCGAGCACTTCACTCGGCGGCCGTTCTGTTTCCTGCGGACGACCTGTGACTTACGGGTTCCGGTCGATGCAGGCGCCGGCGCCCGCGGTCGGGTTGTTGGTCTCGGCAAACGGAATCGGGAAGTTCACGTCCGTCCCGTAGTTGCCGCCCTTGTGCCACGTCCCGGTGGGGAAGACCGCATTCGCGGTCCGCCCGTAGCTCCGGATCAGGCGGCGCATGTCACCGGTGCGCGTGCCCAGGCCGAACAGGGTGAAGGCGCGCTCGCGGAAGAGCTGATCCACGCGCGCGGCCGTCGTGCCGGCGTCGGCGAGCGGCGTGAGGCCGGACACGGTGGCGCGCAGCGCGTTGAGCGTGGCGAGCGATCCTGCCGTGTTGCCAGCGGCCAGCTGCGACTCGGCCTCGATGAGCCGCGCCTCCTTGCCGGAGAGAATCGCCACCGACGACTCGCGCGCCGGCCAGATGCGCTGCACCCAGAATGGCTTGCTGAGGTCATCGCGGTTGGCCCGCGTTGCCCCAATCACCTTGCAGACCGCGTCGTTGCCCTGGCACGTGGGAACCCGCGGATCATTCGCCGTGGCGAAGTCGAGGCCGTTGATGCCCTCGTTGGTGGAGACGCTGTAGCGGCCGGCGATGTTGCCGAGCGTCCAGTAGGTGTTGCTCGTCGCCGTCTGCGCGTGATACATCAGGTACTGGAACGACGTCGATACGCCGGCCACGGCGGCACCCGCCGCCGCCGCGTTGTTCTGGTTGAGCAGGATCCGGCCCTTCGTGACCTGCAGCGCGGACTTCACGCGCACGTCATTGGTCGTCGTGCCGGTGATCAGGGCGAGGCCGGAGTCGGCGTGGGCGAGGGCCCGCGCGTAGACGGCCACCGTCGTCATCGGCGCCCCGTAGACCTCCACCCCGTCCTTGACCGTCGAGAAGACGAGGCCGCTGCAGAAGTGCTCGGCGGCGAGGTTCTCAAGGTACGCCTGCACCAGGTACATCTCGGCCAGCTGCCAGGCCGGCGCGGTGGGGCTGTACTTGCGCAGGAGATCGAGGGCCTGCTCCGACGACAGCCGCGCCCGCATGAGGATGCGCGTCGCCGACAGCATGAATGAATTCTCGCGCGTGATCACGCGCTGATCGATTTCCTGGCGGGCGATGAACGAATCGCCGTTGTTCCACTCGTCGGAGAACAGGCCTCCGAGCTGGAGCAGGCTCTCATCACCGCTCGTCGCGGAGTTGAAGCGGGCGAGCGCGCCGAGGCGCACGGCGTCGGCGCCAGCCGCCGACGCGACGTCGCTCGGGTTGACGATGTCGGGGTCGGTGACCTCGAGCACGTCGGTGGGATTGCAGGCCGCCAGGACGAGCGCGGCAACGAGAGGCGCAATGGTCCGCGCCGCGGGACGCGGCAGGCGAGACCGGAGCGCGCTGAACAGGGATGACACTTGCATTCGGGCGCTCTCCGTTTAGAAGCCGAAAGTGAAGCGGAACGTGACGTACGTCGGCGGGCCAAAGGCCTGGAACGACGAGGGGGCGTCGCCGGTGGTGCCGAACGCCTCGGGGTCGAGTCCGCCGTACTTGGTCCAGAGGACGCCGAGATTGCGCACAGCGAAGGTCGCGGTGGCGCTCTTCGCCCGGGCGTAACGCGCCCACTCGCTGGGCAGGTTGGCGTTCACGGACAGTTCGCGGAACCGGATGAAGTCGCCGTCCTCGATGAACGAGGCGACCGAACGGCTCGGGTGCTCGCGCACCATGACCACGCGGGCCTTGTCTTCCAGCGAGGCCTTGATGTCAAAGAGGCCTTGGCAGTTGTTGCGGCTCGCGCAGCGGATGCGCTCCGTGTTGTTGTAGATCTTGAACCCGCCCTTGTAGTCGAGCTGGGCGGCCACGCGAATGCGCCGCTTCCAGAACTCGACGCCGTGCGTCATGACGAACTCGTACTTCGGCAGCGGATTGCCGAGGAAGACGCTGGTGTCGGTGACGCTGATCTCGCTGAGCGTGGTGTCGGCGTTGTACGTGATCATGCGGTCGCCGTTCTTGTCCGTGAAGCCGGTGAGCTTCCGCGACCACCAGCCGTTCAGTGGATACCCCTCACGGTGCTGCAGCGTCGAGGAGATCACGATGTTGGGCAGTCCGTTCAGGCTGACCAGCTTGTTCTCGTTGATCGAGCCGTTCACCGTGACGTCCCACCCGATGGCGTCGCGCTTGATGACGTCGGCGCGCAGGAACGCCTCGAGGCCGGCGTTCTTGACCTTGCCAACGTTCTCGAGGCGCGCCGTCGCTCCGGTGCCGAGGGACGGCGGCAGGACGCGGCTGACGAGCGCGTCGGTGGAGAGCTTGCTGTAGTACGTGAACTCGGAGACGATGCGGCTGTCCCAGAACGTCCCGTCAAGGCCGAATTCGACCTCGGTGGAGCGCTCGGGCTTGAGGTTGCGGTTGCCGAGCGTGGTGTAGACCACGGCCGGCACGTCGCCGCTCTCTCCGCGGAACGTGCTCGCCGAATAGTACGGCACGGCGTCCGTGGTGCCGGGCTGCACGCCGGCGGCGCCGCTCGCGGTGCGCAGGCGGATCTGGTTCACCCAGTCGAGCTTCGGGAAGAAGTTCTCGTCCGAGAGCACCCACGAGACCGACAGCTTCGGGTAGAACACCGTCTTGAAGTCGGCGCCGAAGGCGCTGTTGCGGTCCGAGCGGACGGCGCCCGTCACGAACACCTTGTCGCGCCAGGCGATGCCCTCTTCGACGTACGCGCCCAACGTGCGGCTTTCGGACGTGGATTCGTCGCCCTGGATCGTCGACGCCGCGGTGACCTGCACCGCGCCCGGCGGGAGGTTCAGGCCGGTCACGCCGTTGCGGTCGAACGTGTTGCGATAGAACTGCACGCCGGCGGTCGTCTTGGACTCCACCGTCGGGCTGATCGTGCGCGTCGCGGTGGCGCTGCCGTCCACCGTGTACGTGAAGAAGTTGGTGCGATTGTCGATCTTGAAGCCGAGTTTGTCGGTGATGCTCGGGCACTGCGAGAAGCGGCAGAGCTGCTTGTCGGTGCGCCCGATGAAGTCCACGCCGGCGTTGCCGCGCAGCGCGATCCACGCGAACGGACGCCAGTTGGCCGACAGCGAGGTGATGAAGCGCTCGATGCCCTGCGTCGTCTCGGCCTGGTAGATGCTGCGCGGCGTGAACTCGCGCCAGCCGTACAGCGTGTCGCCGGCGGAATTGGTGTTGTACTTCATGCCCGGCCCGCCATAGATGTTGGCGGCGATGCCCGGCGTGCCGCTGTCGTCGCTGCGCGGCAGCTTGATCTCCTGTGAGATGTAGCCGGCGCTGATGGCGAGGTCGGCCTGCGGTGTCAGCGCGATGTTCAGGTTCGCGCGCGTCGTGATCTTGCCGACGCCGCCCGGGTTGCGCTGCTTCGCCGACAGCGACAGCGCGCGGGTGGCCATGTACCGCTTCTCGAACTCCGGCACCTTCGTCACGCCGTCCTCGTTCTCGATCTCGGTATGCAGGAAGTAACGGACCACGTCCGAGCCGCCGCGCACCTGCAGGCCGTGCTGGTAGCGGTAGCCCGTGCCGAACGGGGTGGCGTCCTTGTCGCTGGTCATGTCAAACGTTGTGACGCTGTCCTGCACGCAAATGCCCGATGACACCTGGCTCAGCATGCAGAAGGCGGCGTTGGCGTTGGACGTCGTCGTCGTCGTGGACGACGACGTGCCGGTCCGCCAGCCGGTGTAGGCCGTCGGATAGTCGTTGCGATCCGTGACGGCGGTCTGTTCGGTGTAGTACGTCCACTGCGGCTTGCCGGCGACGCCCTTCTTGGTCGTGATCACGATCACGCCGTTCGCCGCATCGGTGCCGTAGAGCGTGGCGGCCGAGGGGCCGCGCACGATCTCGATGTTCTCGATCTCCTCGGGGTTGAGGTCGCCCACGCGGCTCGGCAGGGTGCCGCCGACGCTCACCGTCGATGACCCCGTCGTGCCCTCGACGCGAATGCCGTCGATGAAGTAGATGGGGTTGTTCGAGAGCGACATCGAGCTGGTGCCGCGAATGCGGATGCGAATGCCGGCGCCGGGCTGCGTGGCGCCGAAGACCGCCACGCCGGCGGCGCGGTTGCCCAGCAGGTCGCCGACGCTGGTGATGGCAAGCGACTTGGTGAGGTCGGCCGCCGAGACCTGCGCGATGGCGTTGCCCACCTCGACGCGCCGCTGGTCGCCCGTGGCCGTCGTCACGACGGCGCTCAGCGAGGCAGGGACGGGGTTGATGACGAAGTTCACCGTCACGGTCTGGCCGGCGGTCACCACCGCCTGCTGGCGGGACTCCGCGTAGCCAATACGCAGGGTCCGCACCGTCACGTTACCGGCGATCACGCCGCGAATGGTGAACTGGCCATCCGCATTGGTGAGAGCGGCCGCCGGAGATCCGAGCACCATGACCTGGGCGGAGGGGACAGGCTGGTTGGTGCCCACCTCCGTGACCCGCCCAGTGATGGTTCCTTGGGTTCCTTGTGCGCTAAGCAGACCAGGCGCAGCCACCGCCCAGCCGAGGCTCGCGAGGCAGTACAGCACTTTACGGTAAATCATGAAGGTGTACCAGAAGGGGTACGGGACGGCACCCGCGCGGCGCCGTAGGAGAATCGGCGAAAATCATGCGACGCTTCGCGTTAGACCGCAAGTGGAGTTGAGAATGGGTCTCAGCTCGGTGACTCTCGCATTCAGCAACTTGGCGGGGTGCCGCGTAAAGCGTCCGTCTTCGGGGCGTTCCCAGCGCCATTCCGCAGCGCGGCAGCCGTGCCCCAGCAGTGCCCTAGCCGCCGCCCGACACGCGCCTAGAATTGGTCCGGTGCCGACGCACACCTGGCGCGACGGCGCGACCCGTTGCTTCTTCCTCGCCCATCCAGTCGGCGTGGCTCGCCACCGCGCGCTTCGCCCGGAGACGGTACATGCTCGCACTTCAGTGGCTCGAGAATACGCGCGCGGTCATGAGCGCGATTGAGCAGACCCAGCAGGCCAATATCCAGGCGGCCGCAAAGGTGATGGCTGACTCCATCGAAGCCGGGCGCTGGGTGCACACCTTCGGCTGCGGCCACGCGACCATTCCCGTGGAGGAGATGTACCCGCGCATCGGCGGCTTCGTCGGCTTCCATCCGATGGTCGAGCTGCCGATGACCTTCTTCACCGGCATCACCGGCCAGATGGGGATCCAGCAGTTCCTCTTCCTCGAACGCGCCGAGGGCTACGGCACCGCGATCATGAAGGGGTACGCGTTCGACCCGCGGGACACGATGTGGATCTTCTCGCACACGGGCATCAATGCCGTGAACATCGACGTCGCCCTCGAGGCGAAGCAGCAGGGCATGACCGTCGTCGTCTGCGGGTCCGCCGCCGAAGCGAAGGGGAAAGTGACGCGGCACTCGTGCGGCAAGACGATCTTCGACCTCGCCGACATCGTCATCGACACCTGCGTGCCGGCCGTGGACGCGTCGGTGGAATTGAAGAACCACTTCGATCGCATCGGCCCGCTGTCCACGATGGCCTTCGTGACGACCGTCTGGATGACCATTGCCACCGTGGCGGAGATCCTCGCCGATCGCGGCGTCCACCTCCACATCCATCCGTCACACAACGTGCCCGGCGACACCACGGCGCGCGAACGCCTCGACGCGGCGCTCGCCGAGTACAAGCGGCGCGTGGCCCTGCTCTAGGGCCGCGCGGCCGCGACGCGCGCCTTGAACGACCTGAGCGCAGCTAGACCCACGGCGAGCTGCAGCGCGAGGCAGACGCCGAGGTAGAGCGGCAGGTAGCCAGGACCCACCGTGTCGGACAGGACGCCCACGAGGTAGTTGATGCCCATGTTGCCGAGCAGGGCAATGGCGAGCACCACGCTGAACGCCGTCCCCGAGATGGACGGGTAGAGGTCCGCCACGTAGCCCAGCAACAACGGGAACCCGGCGGCGAGGCCGACGCCGAGGACGGCAAACCCGAACGCGGCGAGGCCCGCGCTCGTCCCGGCGGCGACGACGAGGGCGATGCCGATCGCCGAGAGCTCCATGCTCAGGTAGAGCACACGGTCTCCGGCCAGGTGACGCAGCACCCAGGTCAGCGCCAGCCGCGCCACCACCATGCCCGCGACAAACGCCGAGAGCGCGAAGAGCGCCTGTGACGCGCCGAGTCCGCGTCCCGACGCGAGATAGGTCGTGGTCCAGTTGTTTACCACGCCCTCGAGCCCGCTCTGCAGCGCCAGCGTCACCGCGATGAGCATCAGCCCGCCGTCGCGCAGCAGGCCGATGCCCTGCGCGAGCGGGAAGCCCTGCGCCTGCTTGGGCGCGGGAAAGGTGATTACGGCGAAGTAGAGCACCGGGAGCACGAGCACGAAGCCGATGCGCGAGAGGACCACCGAGTACGCCACGCCCTCGAGTGCGCCGAGCAGCACCGGCATGCCGAGCGCGCCGAGGCCGAAGAAGACGCCGAGCAGGCTCAGCTTGGCCCCGCGCTCCCCGGCCGAGATGTCGGCGACGAGGGCGTTGGTGCCGCCGTTGAGCACGCCGCCGCCGAAGCCGATGGCCAAGATGGCGAGACGCAGCACGCCCACCGACGGGGCGAAGGCGAGCGCCTCGAGCCCGGCGATCATCACGAGCGCGCTGACGACGAGCAGCAGCTTGTAGCCGAAACGGTCCACGATGGGGCCGAAGACCACCGAGCCCGCGAGCACGCCGAACGGGAGGATGGAGACCAGCGCGCCGCTGGAGAGACTGTCGAGCTGGAAGCGGCCGGCGATGGCCGGGAGCAGGGAACCCATCGAGAGCAGTGCGACGCCGAAGAAGAGCATGCCGATGCAGGCGGCGGCGAAGACGAGCGGCTTGCGCGCGGTCATCGGCTGTCCCCGGATCGCGAGGAGGAGACGGCGTCGAGCGCGGCGTGGCCGGCGCCGTGGAGCGCCGCGGCGCCGCCCAATGCGGAGGCGGCCAATTCCACCTGGATGATGCTGATCGGCTGCGCCCAGCGCTTCGCCTCGCGTGCGATATCAGGCAGGAATCGCGTCGCCGGCCCGAAGACGCCTCCGCCGAAGATGATGCGCTCGGGGTTGAGCAGGCTCACCAGGTTGGCCGTCGCCATGCCCCACAGTTCGATGGCGCGCGTGAGTGCGGCGACCGCCACCTCGTCTCCGGCGTCATACAGCGGGAAGATGTCGTGCGCGGTCAGCGCATCGACGCCCATCGTGCGCAGCGCACCCGCGTACGAGGGGCGCTGGGCCAGCAGTTCCCGCGCGTAGCGGGCGATGCCGTCGCCCGAGGCGTAGTACTCGAAGCAGCCACAGGCGCGGTACTTCTCGTCCCACGGCCGGTCGAGGGCCAGCCAGCCCACCGCACCCGAGATGTCGTGCGCGCCGTGCAGGATGCGACCATCCACCATGATACCGGCGCCGATGCCGGTGCCGACGGTTAGATAGACGGCGTTGCGGCAGCCGCGCGCGGCGCCGTGCCACGCCTCGCCCATGATGCAGCACGACCGGTCGGACTCGATGACCACCGGGACATCCTCGTACGACAGGGACGCGCGGATCTCGTCGCGGAGGGGGTAGTCATCCCAGCCGGCGATGTTGGGCGCCCAGACGCGGCCGGTTCGCGAGTGCGCGATGCCCGGCACCGAGATGCCGACCGCCTCTACACTCGGCGCCTTGCCCATCAGTCGGTTCAGGAGCGCGACGACGAGCGAGCCGACATCCGCGCCCGCGCGGCGCTCGAGCAGGACGCTGTCTTCGGCGAGCACCGCGCCGCCCGCGTCGAAGACAGCACCCGCGAGTTTGGTTCCCCCAAGGTCCAGTCCAATGACGGCCATCGTCGATTCCTCGGCTGAGCGTCGGTGGGGGAGCGAAGGAGAAGCTACGGCGTGGTGGCCTGACTGTCACGGAGGGCGTGAGGAGGAGTGCAGGGGTTGGGAATGAGGGAGGAGTGGAGTGCGGAGGCTGGGGGAGGAGGCCTCCTTCACCTCACCCATCGCTCCACTCCTCCCTCCTTCCAAGCCCCTGCACTCCTCCTCCACCCAACGCAAACGGCCGCCGGGCAGTCGCCCGGCGGCCGTTTGCATGCGACAACTGCGGCGCCTACGGAATCCTCAGCGTCACGAACACCGAGTCTCCCGTCAGCACGTTGTTCACCTTCTTGGCGCCGACCGTCACGGTGGCGGAATCGCGGATGACGGCATCGCCGAACGGAATGGCGTACGCCTTGTACACGCCGGTGGGGACGGCACGGAACTGCCACGTGCCGGTGGCCGATGCCGAAGCCACCTGGCCCGGCACCGTCATGTTGATGCCCTGCAGGTAGACCGTCGTGTTGACCAGGCTCTTGCCCGA
>JACREJ010000026.1 GCA_016218305.1 Gemmatimonadota bacterium
CGGCAACATCGTGATCGAGAAGGCGCTGGCGGCGGCGCGGGCGCGCGAGGCGGCGCGCAAGGCGCGCGACCTGACGCGCAAGAAGTCGGCGCTCGACGTCGGCAACCTGCCCGGCAAGCTGGCGGACTGCTCGCTGAGCGACCCGGCGCTGTGCGAGCTCTACCTCGTCGAGGGCGACTCGGCGGGCGGATCGGCCAAGCAGGGGCGCGACCGGATGTTCCAGGCGATCCTGCCGCTGCGCGGCAAGATCCTGAACGTCGAGCGCGCGCGCATCGACAAGATCCTGAGCAACGAGGAGATCCGCACGATCATCACGGCCATCGGGTCGGGGATCGGCGAGGAGGACTTCTCCATTGACCAGGCGCGCTACCACAAGATCATCATCATGACGGACGCCGACGTGGACGGCGCCCACATCCGCACCCTGCTGCTGACGTTCTTCTTCCGGCAGATGCCCCAGCTCATCGAGAGCGGGTTCATCTACATCGCCCAGCCGCCGCTGTACCGCGTGGCCAAGGGGAAGGAAGAGTACTACGCGTTCGACGAGCCGCAGCGCCAGGAGATCGCCGACCGGCTCGGCGGCGGCCCCGACGGCAAGGGGAACGTGAACATCCAGCGCTACAAGGGTCTCGGCGAGATGAATCCCGACCAGCTCTGGAAGACGACGATGGACCCGGCGACGCGCACCATCCTGAAGGTGAACATCGAGGACGCGGCGCAGGCGCACCACCTGTTCGAGACGCTGATGGGCGACGAAGTCGAGCCACGCCGGGCGTTCATCGAGGCAAACGCCAAGTTTGCGTCGAACCTGGATATCTAGGGGCGATTACGGATGAGGAGCTCGGATTAGGATTGGGAGTACGATTCGCGATCGTGATGCACGATGGGCCCGGGCGCGGCTGGCGCTCGGGCCCATTGCGCTGCCTGACCGCGACGCGGCCCCGGCGCCCCACTGCCGCATCCGACTGCCCTATCCTGTCGCACTCCGTCGCACTCCGTCGCACTCCGTCGCACCCCGTCGCGCTCCGCCGCGCTCCGTCGCGCTCCGCCGCGCTCCGTCGCGCTCCGCCCCTCAGGGCTCGCCCCACAGCCGCGTCCGGCGTTTGTGAGTTGCGGCCCCCCCAGTCCACCCGCAAGTTCCACCTCGGATATCCCCTTCCCTCCGGACGGAGAGCGGAATGACCGACATTGCACCAGAGACGCCCGCACCCGCGAAGGCGTCCCTTATCGAGGATTTCGTTGACATCTTCTTCTCGCCGAGTGCGGTCTTTGTGCGACGCGAGAAGGCTGGGTACGCCCTCGTCATGATCATCGTGACGCTGTTGATCGGCGGCCTGGCCATCGCCAACCGCGGCACGATGCAGGACCTGATGGACGCCGAGATGGCGCGCGCCGTCGCCGAGGCGATGAAGCAGAACCCGGGCATGACCGAGGCGCAGGCCGGGGTGATTCGCAAGAGCGGCGAGTTCATGATGACCTACGGCGCGTTTCTCTTCGTGCCGCTCGCCATGTTCCTGACCGGACTGGGGGCGTGGCTGACGGCGAAGTCGCTCGGCGCGTCGCTCAACTACTCCGCGGCGACGATGATCGCCACCTACGCGTTCATTCCGCGCATCGTCGAGTCGCTGACGATCTCGGCGCAGGGGCTCATGCTCGACACCGGTGCGCTCACCGGTCGGTTCCAGCTCTCGCTGGGCGTCGGCCGCTTCCTCGACCCGGAGATGTCACCGGGCCTCCTCGGACTGCTGGGTCGCGTCGACGTTTTCACCCTCTGGGTGACCGTGCTGCTCGCCATCGGCATCGGCGTGGTGGCGAAGCTGCCCAAGGACAAGGTGGTGGTGGCCGGCGCCATCATGTGGGTCTTCGGCGCCCTGCCGTCGCTGTGGGCGCTGGGCAAGGCGGCGATCAGCGGCTGAGGCGCGGGACCAGCGACACGCCGGTCATCCCTGGCCGGCTGCACCCACCAGTTGAGGCACACCGTGGCACACAATCGTCGTGACTTCCTGAAGCGCTCCTCCGTGCTCGCCGGCTCGGCGGTCGCGGGTTCGCTCGTTTCCCTGCCCGCCGCGGCGGCCGCGCCGTTGCGGCGGCGCGGCCGGGCGCGCATGACGCTCCGCTACCGCCCGTACACGCTCGAGCTGCGGCACGTCTTCACCATCGCCACGTCGTCGCGCACCACCACGCCGGTGGTGCTGACCGAGATCGAGTACGACGGCGTCACGGGGTATGGCGAGGCGTCCATGCCGCCCTACCTCGGTGAGTCGCACGCGTCGGTCCTCGATTTCCTGTCGCGGGTGGACCTGTCGAAGTACGAGAACCCGTTCGAGCTCGACACCATCCTGCGCGACGTCGACGCCATCTCCACGGGGAACGCCGCCGCCAAGGCGTCCGTGGACATCGCGCTGCACGACCTGCTCGGCCGGCTGATGAAGCAGCCGTGGTACAACATCTGGGGCTTCGACGCGCGCAAGACGCCGTACACGTCCTTCACCATTGGCATCGACACGCAGGACGTGGTCCGTCAGAAGACCAAGGAGGCGGCGGAGTACAAGGTCCTGAAGGTCAAGCTCGGCCGCGACACCGACAAGATGATCGTCGAGACCATCCGCTCGGTGACCAACACGCCGATCACCGCCGACGTGAACCAGGGATGGAAGGACCGCGCCGTCGCGCTCGACATGCTGCACTGGCTGAAGGAGCGCAACGTGGTGATGGTCGAGCAGCCGCTCCCCAAGGAGCAGGTGGATGACCTCGCCTGGCTCACGGAGCGCAGCCCGCTGCCGATCATCGGCGACGAGGGCGTGCAGCGGCTCGCCGACATCCCCAAGGCGAAGGGCGTCTACCACGGCATCAACATCAAGCTGATGAAGTGCACGGGAATGCGCGAAGCGCACAAGATGATCGTGCTCGCCCGGTCGCTGGGCATGAAGGTCATGCTCGGCTGCATGACCGAGACGTCGTGCGCCATCTCCGCCGCCTCCCACCTGTCGCCGATGGTGGACTGGGCCGACCTCGACGGCGCGCTCCTCATCAGCAACGACGTCTTTGACGGCACGCGCGTCGTGAACGGCAAGGTGACGCTGAGCGACCGTCCGGGGATTGGCGTCACCAAGCTCAAGGGCTGACGCAACAACGCGCGCGCCATGCTCGGCGCGCGCATCGGGAGAACGCTGACGATGCGGCGAGCGGATGATTGCGCTCGCCGTATCTGTTACGGCTGGACGGGGCGAGCTGAGCCGATCACGCGCCGAGCGCGCACGAGGCTGTTGTTGAGCTCGTCGCTGAAGTTGGGCGCCGTCTTGTCGAAGCTGTCGATGCGCACGCCGTAGCCCCCGCGCGAACTGATGACCTGCTTCCCCGGCAGCCAGATGCCGACATGTGTGATACGCTCGGCGCGCTCGGCGGTTGCCTTGGTGCCGAAGAACAGCAGGTCGCCTTTGGCGAGATGCGTGAAGTCGTCGGCGAGCGACACTTCGGCGCCCATCGTCGCCTGCTGGTTGGCGTCGCGATTCAGCTCCACGCCGTTGAGGCGAAAGACCGTCTTGGTGAAGCCGGAGCAGTCCATCCCCTTGGGCGATGTGCCGCCCCAGAGGTACGGCACGCCGACGAAGCGCTTGGCGTCACGCTCCACGTTCTCAGCGGTCAGATGGCGCGACGCCTTCCAAGTGGCATAACCGGCGACAAGGCGGTTCTCGATGAAACCCTTGCGTCCATCGGGCGTCTCTACCGCGCGCCACCGCCCGCGCACGCCGCCGTCCTTGAAGAGCACGAGCGGGACGGCATCGGACACCGGCAGCGAGGTGGTGTCGGGCTTGGTGCGCATGACGCCGAAGGCGCCCGTGACGACGACGCGCGGCGCGTTGACCCACGCCTCCACGCCAGCCTGTGTAGTGAAATGTATGACGCGCCCCTCGAGCCACCCGAGGTAGCGGTCGGCACTCTGGACGAAGTACCAGTCGCCCTGCCGCTTCAGGATCGTGAGCACCATCCCCATCATCACCTCCGTGGACAGTTCGGCCGACTGTGCGGGATTCGAGCGCACATGGCCAACGCTCACGGTGACGATGCCAAAGGTCGTGTCGGCGAATGCGGGATCGGGAAGCACGCGGATGCTGTCAACGACAGCTCCGAGCTTTGCCGCCTCCATCGCCGCGACAACGTCCCGGCGCGCACTGGCCTGGTCCACGTCCCCACGCACGACCACCTGCTCGCCTTGCCGCGCACAGGTGACGTCGAACACCGCCACGCGGCGGTCGGGTGCGTAACGCGCACGCAGCGGCGCAAGCACCGCCTTGCAGGGATCATCCTGCGCTGCGGCAGCGGCCGGCACGGCAAGAGAGGCCGCGAGCGCAGGGGCGAGCAATGACAAACAAGCGAATCGACGGGTCATCATGACCTTCTTGAGAGTCTGCGTTTCGGAGAACACCAGTGAAAATTGCGCATGCGCGCCTGAGGCCGCCAGACGACAGACTCAGGCGAGCCCGCGCACCGGAACGCCGTATATTTGGGGGACAACGCAAGCTCCACCGGACCGGAATCCCATGACCTTGCTGCAACTACTGCACGACCGCGGCGACGCAATCGTCGAGGAGGCGTTCCTTGCCATGGAGCGCTCGCACCTGAAGAGCTACGAACAGGCGGGCATGGACCGTGCGCGCGCACGGCTGCGCGACCTCTATCGGCTTGCCGTCGATGCGATCGCCGATCGGCAACTCGGGTCGATCGTCCAGCATGCGGAGTCGGTCGCCAGCGAGCGGTTCGCCGCCGGCTTCGGTCTGTGGGAGGTGCAGACGGCCTTCAACGTGCTGGAAGAGGCCATCTGGACCCGCATCATCAAGGAGCTGCCCCCAACGGAGTACGCCGAGGCGCTCGGGCTGGTCGGCACGGTGCTTGGGGCAGGCAAGGACGCGCTTGCCCGCGCCTACGTATCGCTGGCAAGCAAGTCGAAGTCCCCCGCCCTGGACCTGCAGTCGCTCTTCAGCGGATCGGTGGGGGCGTAATCACGTGACCCACCGGCGCGGCGACGCCGCGCCCGGTGCGTGTGCCGGTCACGGTTTCTTCCTCGCCGGCTGGTGCGCGCCGTTCTGGTGCAGCACGAGGCCCGTCACGACGCCCGCACTGTCCTTGGTGAACGTGACTTGTGCGTCCACCACCTTGAGGAAGAACTCGTCCTCCTTCTCGGCGAACAGCGGAAATCGGGCCTGGCCCGTCGCCTGCAGGAAGAGCTGGGCGCCGTCGCGGGTGATGGCGATGGCAAAGGTCGGCGCGAGTTCGAAGGTCCCGACGTACCGCTCGAGCGTGGCCTCGGGCAGCGCAATCTCCGTCCGCTTCTTCGGCAGCGGCTGGAGCGGGAACGACGGGTCGAGGAGATGGAACCCGATGTCGTCCACGCCGTTGGCCGTATTGGTGAGCACGACGATTCCCTCACCCGTCTTTTCGCTGTACCCCGTGAACGAGCGGTATCCGCCGGTCCCGCCGTTGTGCCAGACGATCCAGTTTCCCGCCGGCGTGCGCAGGCGATGCCAGCCGAGCCCGATGGTTACGGCGGGCGACCCGGCGGCATGCCGCATCCCGTGAGTCATCGCGAGCGTGGCGCCGAGCGGCTGCGACGTCGAGTCGGCGTTGGCCCGGATGTACGTCAGCATGTCGTTGACCGTGGAGCGGAGCGCGCCGGCGCCGGCGAGCGTCGTCAGGTCCCAGTTCTTCGCGATGCCGCCGGAGGGATGGTGCCCCGGGGCGAGGCGGCGCTGGAGCGCCGGCGTCAGCGTGACGCGGGTGTCGGCCATCTTCAGCGGCCTCAGCACGCGAGCGCTCACGAGATCCTCGTAGCTCATGCCGGCGCGCTGGGCGAGGGCGAAGCCGAGCAGGCCCAGGCCGACATTGGAGTACTCGTACCGCTCGCCGATGCCGCGCGACAGCTGGTGCGATTTCAGGAAGTCATAGAGTTGCTGCGCCGAGTAGTCGGCCCACGGATTGGCCTGGTCCTTGGGCGCGAAGTTCGACGGCAGGCTGGGCAGGCCGGAGCTCTGCGTCGCGAGGTCGAGCAGGGTGATCTCGCGTCCGTCGCGTGACGGCACCACGGTGCCGGGCGGCAGCAGCTTCGCCACCGGATCGCTGAGCGACACCTCGCCGCGCGCCACCATGTCGGCCAGGATCGCGGTGGTGAAGGTCTTCGTGATCGACCCGATCTCGAACACCGTGGTGGCGTCGAACGGCTGCACTCCAGCGTTGGGGCCGTAGGCCACGGTGCGACGAGTGCCGTCCTTGCCCACGACGCCAACCACAACTCCGGCAAACCGGCCAGCGTCCACGCGCGTCGTGAGAATGGCCCGGATGGCGGAATCGGACGGGACCTGCGCAGACACCGTGGAGGCGAGTGCGGCGACGAGGGCGAGAGTGATCTTCATGGGATGATCGAGAATCGGGAATCCGGGATTGGACTCATGAATAGGACTACGGAACTCGGCCGGCGATTGTTTGTCGCGGGTCGCGGCGCTCGACGGTGAGCGCGGTTCCCATTCCGGGATCCGCATCCTGACGGGCCATCCGGATCCCAAATCCCCGGTGCGTCAGAGCTCTTCGACGCCCGCCCTCGTCACCCGGTGCGAGATGAGCGCCGCCGGCGTGCACTCGTCGTCGCCGATGACGATCGCCTCGGCGATGCACGCCTTCCCCGCTTCGATGCCGGCGGCGTCGCGCGCGAAGACCGCCGCGAGCGGCTGGCCGCGCGTGGCGTGCTGGCCGGGCCGCACGAGGAGGTGGAATCCGACCGATGGATCCACCGCGTCTTCCATCGTGCGGCGGCCGCCCCCCAGCGCGATGATCCCGCGGCCGATGACGCGCGGCGCCACCTGCTGCACGAACCCCGTGCGCTGGGCGGTCACGACGGCCCGTTCGGGGGCGCGCGGGAGCACGTCCGACGGCTCGTCCACCACGCGCGGGTCACCGCCCTGCGCGGTGACGATCTCCCGGAACTTCTCCAGGGCGGAGCCGTCGGCCAGCCGGGCCTCGAGCACCACGCGGGCCTCGCCCAGGTTGGGAACGACCTTGGCGAGCACGAGCATCTCGGCGCCGAGGGCAAGCGTCAGCTCGCGCGTGTCGATCGGGCCGCCGCCGCGGAGGATCTCGAGGCTTTCCTCGATCTCGAGCGCGTTGCCGCAGGCGACGCCCAGCGGGTGCTCCATGGAGGTGAGGAGGGCCACCGTCGGGCAGCCGCACCGCTCCCCGATGCCGACCATCGTGCGGGCCAGCGTGATGGCCCGGTCCATTTCGGGCATGAACGCGCCGGACCCGGTCTTCACGTCCAGCACGAGCCCGCTGAGCCCTTCTGCAAGCTTCTTGCTCATGATGGAGGCGGCGATCAGCGGGATGGCCTCCACCGTGGCGGTGGCGTCGCGCAGGGCGTAGAGCTTCTTGTCCGCGGGAGCGATCTCGCCGGTCTGTCCGATGAGGGCACAGCCGAGCCGCTCCACCTGCGCCTTGGCCTCGGCGAGGGAGAGGCGCGTGTTGAAGCCGGGGATGGCCTCCAGCTTGTCGAGGGTGCCGCCGGTATGGCCAAGGCCGCGGCCGCTCATCATCGGCACGGCGACGCCGCAGGCGGCCACGAGCGGGGCAAGCGGGATGGAGACCTTGTCGCCAACCCCGCCCGTCGAGTGCTTGTCGACGACGGGCTTGCCGAGGCCGGCGAAATCGAGGCGTCCGCCGCTCGCGAGCATCGCCTCCATCAGGGCGAACCCCTCGTCGTCGTCGAGGCCCCGGAAGAAGATGGCCATGAGCAGGGCCGACACCTGGTAGTCCGGGTACCGGCCGACCGCGTATTCGGCGGCGAACGTGCGCAACTCGGCCGGGGTCAGCCGGCCGCCGTCGCGCTTGCGGGTGATCAGATCGATGAGGTGCATTGACCGTGTACCGACGCGCCCCGTACGTTCCCTCGTGGGCCGGAAACGGGCGCACGCCCCCGGTCATACGCACTACGATGCACGACGGGAAATGTCACGGGCGCGACGCCCATACGACGGGAGGGAGAGTTGACCAACCCCACGGCGAATCCGGTTGATGCCGGCGAGGAGATCGTCAGGCTCCAGGCCCGCGTGCGCGAGCTCACGCGCGAGAAGGAGCACCTGCTGGCCATCGTGGACATCCTGCAGGACGTCTCCAACTCGCTGCACTTCGTGGACATCCTGCAAGCGATCGCCGGCAAGCTGGGCCAGACCTTCGGGCTCGACCGCTGCTCGATCTTCCTCGCCGGCGAGCGCGAGGGCGTGCGGCTGGTGGCCAGCTACGAGGACGCCTCCATCCGCAACCTGGTGGTGGACCTCGACCGCTATCCGGAGCTCAAGCGCGCGTTTGACAGCGGGGAGACGGTCTTCATTCCCGACGCCGTGAACGACCCGGCGTACCGCAGCGTCCGCTCGGCGCTGGAGATGCGGAACGTGCGGTCGATCGTCGTCGTCCCCATCAAGTGGCGGCAGGACGTCATCGGGGCGATCTTCCTGCGGACGGAGCGCGATGCGATGCCGTTCTCGGACGCCGACGTGCGGTTCACGCAGGTCGTCGCCGAACTCACGGCCAAGGCGCTGCGCAACGCCCACCGGTTCGAGGCGCTGCTCCGGTCCACCGAGGACAAGCAGCACGATTCGCGCCGGGCCGATCTCGAACGGATCGCGCTGGTCGCCTTCATGCGCCGTTTGCTCGACCGCTACGCCGGCACGCAGGATCACATGTGGGCCGAGACGCTGCTCCCGAAGGCGTCGGACGAGGAGCTGGAGCGCCTCGTCGAAGTTGCACTCAACGTTGTCGCCGAAGAGGCGAAGGGCTAACCCCGCAGGAGAGGACCGCATCATGATGAGCAACAAACTCGCCGCCGGCGTCAACGCGCAGGTCGGCAATGAACTGAGCGCGTCGCACCAGTACATCGCGATCGCCACCTATTTTGACGAAGAGGGGCTGCCCGCCCTCGCGCAGCACTTCTACAAGCAGTCGCTCGAGGAGCGCGACCACGCGATGCGCTTCGTCAAGATGCTGCTCGAGGCCGGCGCCGCGGTGAAGATCCCGGCCGTGCCCGCGCCGAAGTCCGGCTTCAAGAACGCGGCGGAGGCGGTGAAGCTGGCCCTCGACTCCGAGATGCGCGTCACGGCGCAGATCAACGCGCTCATGGACCAGGCGATCGCCGACAAGGACCACGGCAACAAGAACGCGCTCGAGTGGTTCGTCAACGAGCAGCGCGAGGAGATGTCGTCCATGGACACGCTGCTCCGCATGGTCAAGCGCGCCGGCGAAAGCGGGCTGTTCTTCGTGGAGAACTTCCTTCTTCAGGGCGGGTTGTCGGAGGAAGGGGAGGCGAAGGAAGGGGCCGAGTAGCTCCATGCGAGCCAGCCGCCCCGGGACGCCGCGCGCGTGAGCGACAAGGCCGCACGCGCGGCGTGGCTGCGCGAGGCGCTCGAACGGGCCTCGCACGAGTATTACGTGCTCGACCGCCCGTCCCTGGGCGACGCCGAGTACGACCGGCTCTTTCACGAGCTGAAGGCGCTGGAGCAGGCGCATCCGGAGCTGCGCACGGCCGACTCCCCCACGCTGCGCGTCGGCATCGACGTCGGCGCCAGCCACCTCGCCAAGTACGCGCACCTCGTGCCCATGGGGTCGCTCAGCAACGCGTTCAGCGACGACGACCTCGAGTCGTGGGCGGCATCGGGGCGCGATGTCGCCGGCGACGACTTTGACCGCTCCGGCTTCTGCTGCGAGCTGAAGATCGACGGCGCGGCTGTCTCCCTGACGTACCGCGACGGCGTGCTGGCTACCGGCGCCACGCGCGGGAATGGCAGCGTCGGCGAGGACGTCACCGCCAACGTCCGCACGATCCGCGACATCCCGCTGCGCCTGGCCGGCGCGGGCTGGCCGGCGCTCATCGAGATCCGCGGCGAGGTCTACATGACCTTCGACGGGTTCGAGAAGATGAACGCCGAGCGCGTGAAGGCCGGCGAGCCGGTCTTCGCCAACCCGCGCAATTCCGCCGCCGGCGCCCTGCGGCAGAAGGACCCGACCGTCACGGCGCGGCGCCCGCTGCGCTTCTTTGGCTACGCGTTTGCGGTGCCCGGCGCGGCGACGCTGCCCTTCGCCTCGCAGTGGGAGCTGCTCGACACGCTGGCGAGCTGGGGCATTCCGGTGGCGCCGCACCGCAGGCAATGCGCCTCGCTCGCCGAGGTGCACGCCTGGGCTCACGCCCTGGAGACCACGCACCGCGCCGCGCTCGCGTTCGCCATCGACGGTGGCGTGGTCAAGGTGAACGCGCTGGCGACGCAGGCCGACCTCGGCTCCACGGCCGGCGGTCGCGAGCCACGCTGGGCCATCGCGCGCAAGTTCGCGCCCGACGTCGCCGAGACGCGGTTGGTGAACATCGAGATCCAGGTGGGCCGCACTGGCGTGCTGACGCCGCGCGCCGTGCTCGAGCCGGTGGAGATCGGCGGCACGACGGTGACCTACGCCACGCTCCACAACTTCGACCTGATCGCGGAAAAGGACCTGCGCATCGGCGACGTCGTGCAGGTCAAGCGCGCCGGCGAGGTGATTCCGCAGGTGCTGGGCCCGGTGCCGGAGAAGCGCGACCCGCGGGATCCGCCGAAGCCCTTCCGCGCGCCGACGAGGTGCCCCGAATGCCATACGCCCGTCGTGCGCGTGGCGGACGAAGTCGCTGTGCGCTGTCCCAACGAATGCTGCCCGGCTCGGCATCTCGAGGAGCTCATCCACTTCACGGCGCGGAACGCGATGGACATTCGCGGCCTGTCGGAGCAGCGGGTGCGGCAACTGCTCGAGGCGGGGCTGATCAGCGACCCGGCGACGCTGTACGACCTCACCGAAGACGTGATGGAGGCGCTGCCGCGGTTCGGCGAGAAGAGCGCCCAGCAGCTGGTGGCGGCCATCGAGGCCTCCAAGGCGCAGCCGCTCTCGCGGCTGCTCTTCGGCCTCGGCATTCCCGACGTCGGCGAGGAGACCGCCAAGCTGCTCGCCCGGCGTTTTGGGACGGCGGATGCGCTGCAGGACGCGTCGACGGAGGAGATCGAGGCCATCCACGGCGTGGGGCCATCCATCGCCGCCTCGGTCAGTCGCTGGTTCGCCTCCCAGGAGAATCGCGCGCTGCTGAAGGCGCTCGCCAGGCGAGGCGTCAACACCACCGAGCCGAAGCGGGCCGAGGCCGAGGGTGCCCTGCTGGGCAAGAAGATCGTCATCACCGGCACCCTGCCCACGCTCGGACGCACCGAAGCCAAGGAGTTGGTGGAAGGCGCCGGCGGCAAGGTGACTGATTCGGTGTCCAAGGCCACCGACTTCCTGGTGGAGGGAGCCGACGCGGGAAGCAAGCTCGAGAAGGCGCGCGCGCTTGGCATCGAGGTAATTGACGAGGCGGAGCTCTTGCGCCGCATTGGCCGCTGACCCCTACTTTGACTGATATGGCCACCAACTTCGCGCTAGCATCGACGCCGCTCGTGGCGCTCCCCCGCCAGTCTTTGGCCGCCCTGCGCGCCGCGCTCATGCGCGACCTTGGCGGCGGCTACGCGACCTACCTGCAGGAAGCGGGGTACGCCGGTGGCGATGCGATCTTCGCGGCCTTCCGCGAGTGGCTCGCGGCCCGCGGCGGCAACGCCGAAGGCGTCGGTTTCGCCGAGTTCCAGGGACTCGCCGCCGAGTTCTTCCGCGATACCGGCTGGGGCACCCTCGAGATCGGCACGCTCAACGACGTCGTGATCACCCTCGATGCAACCGACTGGGCGGAGGCCGACCCGACCCTGAACATCGGCTTCCCCGCCTGCTACTACTCGATGGGCCTGCTGGCGGACTTCTTCGGACGCATGGCAGCGGCCCCGCTGTCGTGCTACGAAGTGGAATGCCGCTCGAACGGCGCGGCCCGCTGCCGGTTCCTGCTCGGAAGCGCCGAGGTGATCGGGCAGGTATACCAGCGGATGAGCGAGGGTGTGGGGTATGAGGCGGCGGTACAGGAACTGGTTTGAGCCTCAGCCGCTACCGCGAAGCGCGAAGGGGTGCGAAGGGTCTCTAGTTCGAGCGAGATGAGTGCCTCGGTTCTCCCAGGGATGAACAACATCGCGCCACGCAGATGATTGCGTGGCGCGATGTTTTCCATTCAGACAGTCCTTCGCGCCCCTTCGCGCTCTTCGTTCTTCGTGGTTGTCGTCAGAACTCAGTAACCGCCCGGATCGTCCAGATACACCGCCTCATACTTCGGATTCGGCACGAGGTCGCCGTCGTGCAGGATCTCGCGGTCCCAGGGGAGCACGATGGTGCTTTCCGTGGCGAGGGCGTAGAAGTCGGGCTCGTAGGTTCCGCAACGGAAGCTCACGGCGGTGCGGACATCGCTGGCCCCGGCGTTGATCAGCGCCGCCTTCGCGAGGCGCAGCGTCTCGCCGCTGTCGCAGGTCTCGTCCACCAGCAGCACGCGCTTGCCGCGCACCTGCCCCGGCGCGCCGCCGAGCACCGCCGGCGTCTCGCGCACGTGCGCGGAGCCGAAGCGCCGACTGACCATGATCGAGTGGAACTCGCAGTCGAGGATCGCGGCCACCACGCAGCCCGGCACCACGCCGGCCGTGGCTACGCCCACGACGACCTCCGGGACGAAGTCGCGGGCCACCTTGAGGGCCAACGCCCGGGAGAGCTCCCCGAACAGGGGCCATTCGACGTGCAGGACCCCCTTGGCGGGATCAACGGCGGTCTTGCGGGGTGACATGGCACTCCGGGGAAAGGGTGCGCGGTACGGGGTGCAGGGGTGAAGGTACCCCGTGCGCAAGTGCGGCGGAAGCAGTCGGTTGCTCCCCCCGTGAGGGACGCATAGGTTGTGCCGTTGGGACCCTCCCGCGCGTCTATAGTCGGTTCCGCCAGCCGATGCCGCGCCGGCGGACGTACCTCCCCATTCTGCGAACCCGCCGCGCCCTATGTCCTGGTTGAACCGCCTGTTCGGCGGCAAGTCAGACAGCGATGCCCGACCGCAGCGCCTCGACTACTTGAACGAGGCGCTGCTGCTCGAGCGTCAGGGTGACTATGACGCGGCGATCACGTCGTACCGGCTCGCCCTGCGCGATCACCCGGACGACCTGAAGGTCCTGCAGAACATGGCCATCGCCTACTCGCGCACCGGGCGCCTGGAAGAGGCGATCCGCGCCTACCGGAAGTCGCTCGAAATCGACCCGTCGCTTTCGGGCGCGCACTATGGCCTCGCCTTCCTGCTGATCAAGCGCGGCGACGTCGTCGCGGCCGAGAAGCACCTCGTGGCCTTCCTCGCGAGCCCGCCGGCGGGCGCCGAGGCCGAACGGTGGGTGCGGCACGCGGAGGCGACCCTCGAATCGCTGCGAAACCCGGCGTCCGGCGATTCGCCGGCCGGGTCGAGCGAGGCCTAGGTGGGCAAGGTCCTCTCGATCGTCAGCCAGAAGGGGGGCGTCGGCAAGACGACGAGCGCCGTGAACCTCGCCGCCGCCTTTGCGCGCCGCGGCATGAAGACGCTGCTCGTGGACGTGGACCCGCAGGGCTCGGTACGCTTCGGCGTCGGCCTGCGCCAAGGCGTGGACACGCGGGGCTTTGCCGACTACCTGCGCGGCGCGCGCACGCTGCGTGAGGTCATTCTGCCAACCGCCCTGCCCTGGCTGCGCGTCATGCTCGTCGGCACGGTCACCGATGGCGCCGATCACAGCGACTACCAGGCGCGGGTCGCGGCGAGCGACCTCCTGCCACGCATGCTGCAAGCCGCGCGCGAGCGGTGCGACGTCGTCGTGGTGGACACGCCGCCGGGGCTCGGCCCCATCGCCCGGCGCGTCCTCGAGAGCACCGACCGCGTGCTGGTGCCGATGCAGGCGGAGCCGCTGGCGCTCCAGACGACGCCCCAGATCCTGCGCAGCATCCAGGACGTGGTGGCGTCCAACCCGGCACTGACGCTCGACGGCATCCTGCTCACCATGTACGAAGCCGGCAATCCGGCGTGCGAGCGCACCGTGAAGTACGTGCGGGAACACCTGCCGGCCGCGATGGTATGCGATATCATGATCCCGCGTTCCTATGCGCTCGCCGAGGCATTCGCCGCCGGCCAGCCCGCGGTGGTGCGCGAACCGGCTGATCCGGCCAGCCAGGCGTACGTGAACCTCGCCCTGCGGGTCGCCGAGCGACTCTCCGCGGACGCCGAATGAGGCGCGCACCACGCTGGGTGGTGGCGGCCGTCGCGGCCGCGGCCTGGGTGGGGGCCTGCTCCGAGGTGGGAACCGCCCCTGATGGCATCGTGGCGCTCGCGTTCGACACCCTGCCCTATCCCTCGGTGGTCGAAGCCGACACCATGCGCGATTCCACCGGACGCGCGGCACCGCTCAGCGCCGTGGCGTACAACGCCGACGGCGATGTCATCGACAAGCCGGCCGTGCGATACATCGCGCTCGACACCGGTGTGATCATCAGCAGCCAAGGCTACCTGATCGCGACCACCCGCACCAGCGGCACGGTGCGCGTCGTGGCGGCCGCGGCGTCGCTGCAGTCACTGCCGAGGACGGTGACCGTCACGCGCATTCCATCCCGCTTCGCGGCGAGTGGCGCGACGGCTGACACCCTGGTCTATTCGTCCCCCGACACGGCATCGAAGAACGTCAGCAAGGCGATGACGGTGAAGCTGACCCGTGACAGCTCTGGAACGGCGGTGAACGTGCCGGGCTTTCTCGTGAGCTGGCTGGTGACGTTTCGCGGGCAGACCGTCCTGAAGAGCGACACGACCCTCGCGTCGCTCTGGGACGACGCGACGAGTCGCCGCGTGAGCCTCGTGGACACGACCGGAACCGACGGCACCGCCGCCAGGACCCTGCGCATCCGCTCCAACGACTTGCCCACGACAGCCGACTCCTTTCTGGTCTACGCCTCCACCCGGTACCGCGGGGCGGCAGTGGCGGGAAGCCCCGTGAAGTTCGTAATTCACTTCCGACCAAAGTAGGCGCGCTGGCCGCGGCCCCCGGCCGCCCGGCGTGTCCAACCCCCGCCGAGTGGAGCCGACGATGATCGCAAAGGGAGGCCCGCGCCCAGCCCCGGGCACGCTGAATCGGCTGTTCTTTGACGCGATGGCCGCGTACGACCGCCCAGACGCAATGAACTACCGCGTCGGTCCCGGGCAATGGCAGTCGATCTCGCACCGGGAGACAGAGCGCCGCGTACGGCACCTCTCGCTCGGACTCAGCGAACTCGGCCTCAGGCCCGGCGACCGGGCCGCGCTGATTTCGGAGAACCGGCCGGAGTGGGCTCTCGCCGACTGGGCCTGCCTGACGGGCCGGCTCGCCGATGTCCCGATCTACCCGTCGCTCCCAGCCGAGCAGGTGGTGCACCCGCTGAACGACTCGGGCGCGGTCGTCGTGTTCGTGTCGAATGACGCGCACGCGGCAAAGATCGCCGCCATTCGCGCGCAGTGCCCGGCGCTGCGGCATGTAATCACCTTCACCAGCGACCTCGTCCCCGGGGCCGACCTCACGTTGGCCGAAGTGGAGGCGCGCGGTGCGGCGGTGGACACGCCGGAGCGGGCGGCGCGGTGGAAGGCCGATGCGCTCGCCGTGCAGCCCAATGACCTCGCCACGCTCATCTACACGTCGGGGACGACCGGCCTGCCGAAGGGCGTGATGCTGTCGCACGACAACATCTTCTCCAACGTGCAGGCCTCGATGCAGGTCATCCCGCTCGACCGGGGCCGCGAGGTGGCGCTCAGCTTCCTGCCGCTCTGCCACATCTTCGAGCGGATGGGCGACTACATGTACTGGGCGATGGGCGCGGGTATCCACTACGTCGACAGCTTCGACACGGTGCCCATTGCCCTGCAGGAGGCGCGGCCGACGTTCGCGATGTCGGTGCCGCGGCTCTACGAGAAGATGTACGCCCGTGCGTTCGAGAACGCGCTGGCGAGCGGCGCCTTCAAGAAGCGCATCTTCTTCTGGGCGCGCGCGGTGGCTGACGCGTGGGCCGACGCCAAGCTCGAGGGCAAGGAACCGACGGGCCCGCTGGCCTGGCAGTATGCGTTGGCCCAGAAACTCGTCTTCAGCAAGATCAAGGTGCGCACGGGCGGGCGCATGAAGTACTTCGTGTCGGGCGGCGCGCCGCTCTCGCCGGAGATCAACAAGTTCTTCTACGCGGCGGGGCTGACGATTCTCGAGGGCTATGGGCTGACCGAGACGTCGCCGGTGATCGGCGTGAATTGCCCGTCGGCCTTCCGCATCGGTACGATCGGCAAGCCCATCGCCGGCGTCGAGGTGCAGATCGCCGGCGACGGTGAGGTGCTGACGCGCGGCCCGCACGTGATGCAGGGCTACTGGAACCGCCCCGACGCGACGGCGGAGGCCATCGATGCCGACGGCTGGTTCCACACCGGCGACATCGGGGTGCTGGAGGACGACTTCCTGCGCATCACCGACCGCAAGAAGGACATCATCGTGACGGCCGGCGGCAAGAACATCGCGCCACAGCCCATCGAGAACGGCTTCAAGACCAACAAGTACGTCTCGCAGGCCGTGATGATTGGCGACAAACGGAAGTTCCCGGTGGTGCTGGTCGTGCCGGAGTTCGCCGCGCTCGAACGCTGGGCCGCGCTGCATAACATCTACTGGACCGAGCGCGCGCAGCTGTTGCAGATGCCGACGATCCAGCAGAAGATGGAGAAGGAGATCGCCGAGGAGTGTGAGAAGATGAAGCTCGCGACCTTCGAGACTCCCAAGAAGGTGGCGCTCCTCGAGAACGACTTCACGGTGGATCGCGGCGAACTCACACCCACACTCAAGGTGAAGCGGCGCGTGATCGACAAGACGTATGCGGCGCTGATAGACTCGCTCTACGAGGGTGTGGAGTAGCGGCGGGCGAACGGTAGACGGTAGATGGTGGATGGTAGACAGCGAACTGCTTACCACGGATGACACGGAAAGCAGTGGGGAGAAACACGGATCCTGCGTTGGGGGAATCCCAGAGCAGGATCCGTGTTCATCCGCCCCTGATCCGTGTCATCCGTGCTATGCGGTTCGCGGTTCCCTGCTCCCATCCCCGGCGTACCGGGAACGACGCCTGCTACCGCCGCGCCCGCGCCAACGGGATCAAGTCGCCGACCTTCTCGGCCACCCAGTGCCGTTC
>JACREJ010000028.1 GCA_016218305.1 Gemmatimonadota bacterium
ACGTACCACAATTGGAGCCTCACGGCGCTGCTGGACTGGCGCAACGGCGGGGCAACGTCGGACATGACCAAGAACCTGTACGACGAGGGCGGCAACTCGCGCGACTTCGACGAGAAGTCGCCGGACGCGGCGCAGAGCCTGGGCGAGTACCGCTACGGCCTGTGGTCGAGCAATGACATTCGGCCGTACATCGAGTACGGGACGTTCGTGAAACTGCGCGAGCTGTCGGTGACGTATGACGCGCCGGCCAGCCTGGCGGCGCGGGCAAAGGCCCGCACCCTGAAGTTCACGTTCAGCGGCCGCAACCTGAAGACGTGGACCAAGTACTGGAGCTTCGACCCCGAGTTCAGCAACTTCGGCAACTCGAATTTCAACCGGTTCATCGACTTGGCGCCGTATCCGTCGACCCGCCAGTTCTTCTTCAGCATCGACCTGGGGTACTAAACCATGACGACGACCACTTACATCGATCGCGCCGCCACGGGCCGGACCTCGCTGTCGTCGCGGGCGCGCACGATCGCCGCAGGCCTGCTGGCCGTGGCGCTCGTTGGCTGCAGTGAGAAGTCCCTGAACATCACCAATCCGAACGCGATCACGCCGGAGGCGGCTGCCGGCGATCCGCAAGCGCTGCAGCTGCTGGCCACCGGCCTGATCATCGACTATCGCGGTGGGCGCGGCGGGTACATCTCGGACGCCGGACGGTTCGGCCGCGAGAGCTACATCTACACGCCGCAGGAAGGGCGCAACACCACGCACTACCTGATCGGGGTTGCCGGCGCGAACAAGATCGATCCGACGGGCTTCGCGGTGGGCAGCTGGGGCACGCAGTACAACGCGATGCGAGACAACTACAACTTCCGGAATGCCGTCAGCAAGAGTTCGCTGACCGCGGCGCAGAAGGCCGCGGCCCTGGGCTTTGCCAAGGTGCTGCAGGCGGCCGAACTGCTGGAAGTGATCGCCACCCGGGACACGCTGGGCGCGATTGTCGATGTCAAGGACGACGCCGCGGAGCTGGCTCCATTCGTGTCGCGGGACTCCGTGTACAAGTTCATCCTCGCAACCCTCGACTCCGGGATTGCGGCGCTGGGCGCCGGCGGGACGGCGTTCCCGTTCACGCTGTCGAACGGCTACGCGGGCTTCAACACGCCGGCGACGTTCGCGACGTTCGCGCAGGGGCTGCGGGCGCGGGCGGCGGTGTACTACGCCACGAGCGGCGGACCTGCCAGCGCGTGGCAGACGGCCCTGAGCGCCCTCGGCGCATCGTTCCTGAACGCCGGTGCGACGACCAAGGCCGCGTTTGACGTCGGGGTGTACCATGTCTACGGGCCGTCGCCTGACGCGCCGAATCCCCTGAACATGGTGAACAACACGGACCTGTATGCGCACATGTCATTCCAGACCGATGCGCAACTCAAGGCCGACGGTTCGCCCGACAATCGCTACTTGGCGAAGATCCGCACCGGCCTCCCCAGCCGGCAGGGTCCCGTGACCGGCAGCGGCCCAACCAGTGCGGCGAGCACGCTCGGATTCAGCATCTGGGCGACGAACGCGTCGTCCATCGCGGTCATGCGCAATGAGGAGCTGATCCTGCTCCGCGCCGAGGCGAAGCTGGCCACCGGCGACAAGTCGGGAGCTATTGCCGACCTGAACGTCGTGCGCGTGAACTCGGGCGGGCTGCCGCCCAGCAGCCTCACGGCGGCGAGCTCGAACGACCAGATTCTCACCGGCATTCTCTACGAGAAACGGTACTCGCTGATGATGGAAGGGCACCGGTGGGTCGACATGCGCCGCTATGGCAAGCTCAATCTCCTGCCACTGGACGTGTCGTCCGGAGCGAACGCCAACTTCGTGGCCAAGGTCCAGCCGATCCCGCAGGCGGAGTGCCTCGTGCGGGCGGGCAAGTCCGGCGCGCTGGTGGGACCCTCGGGGCAGAACAACTGCAGTTGACGCGTGGGTGTTGAGCATTCTCGATGGCTAGCGGCGGGGGCGTCCGGTGGGCGCCCCCGTCGCGCACACGCGGTATTATCATTCCAGCGATGACCAGTCTCCGACACTGCCTGCGCGTCGTCGTGTTGCTCGCGATGACGTCCTTGTGCGCGTTTGGACAGCGTACCACGTCCACGTTGCCCGGCATGCCCGCGGCGCGCGACACCGTGCGCAAAGCGCCGCTTGGGGTCATCGATGGCCTCGTTACCGATACGAACCTCGTTCCCCTCACCGGGGCCGAGGTGACGGTGCTGCGTTCGCAGGTCAGGGTGCGCACGTCCGAAAACGGGCGCTTCCGGGTGCTCGGCACTCCGGCGGGCGCGTACCTGCTCGTCGTCCGGCGCATCGGCTACCGGCCGCTCACCGACCTGGTCGAGGTGATTCCCAACGACACCTTGCGGCTCACGTTCGCGCTCGAGCGCGCGCCGCAGTCCCTCGACACGGTGGTCGTCACCGAACGCCGGCAGTCGCCGCGGATGCGGGAGTTCGACGCCCGTCGCAAGCTGGGGATGGGCGAGTTCATGACGCGGGACGACATCGAGCGGCGTGCGGCGCTCGAGGTGAAGGACCTGCTGCGGACGTTTCGGACCGTCAACGTGTCGCCCAGCTACACGAAGGGACCCATGGCCGAGTACTTCGCGCTTGGCAAGCGTGGCGGCGGCGTCATGCAGGGCGAATGCGCGATGACGGTACTGACCGACGGCGTGCAAATGCCGAAGCCCTTTGACCTGAACCTGCTGCCGCCACCGCGGGACATTGCCGGCATCGAAGTGTACGCCGGCTCCGCGACGGTTCCGGCGCAGTACGCCGCGCTGAACTCGGGGTGCGGCGTGGTGCTGGTCTGGACGCGCGACGGGTTTCGGTAGCGCTCTCGCCCCGTTGGCCGTATGACTTGAGGATCTCCGTTGCGGCCGCGTCGGCCGACGGGTGACCGGTCCGCCTTGTCCCGTTGGCGGTACGTACCTCAGCCCCGACACTTCCATGTCGTCTTCGAGCAACCGTTCGATCATTTGCGCCGCCGCGCTCGCCATGGCGTGGGCCGGCGTCCTCGCGGCGCAACAGCCATCCAAGGGAGGCAAGGCCGGGCCGGCCCAGGTGATCGCGGCGGCGCCGGACCACGCGGCGCTGCTGCAGCGCATCACCTGGCGCGCGGTCGGGCCGACCAACAACGCGGGCCGCATCTCCGAGATCGTCGGCGTGCCGGGTGACCCGCTCACGTACTACGTGGCCGGGGCGAACGGCGGGATCATCAAGACCACCAACGGCGGCAACACCTTCACCTCCATCTTCGACAAGACGGGCGCCGGCTCCATCGGCGCCATCGCCATCGCGCCGAGCGACAGGAACATCATGTACGTCGGCACGGGCGAGGGGAATCCGCGCAACAACGCCTCGGTCGGCGATGGCATGTACAAGTCCATTGACGGCGGCGACCACTGGACGCACATCGGCCTCGAGAAGGCGGACAAGGTCGCGCGGATCATCGTCGATGCGAAGAACCCGGATGTCGTCTATGCCTGCGTGCTCGGCCGCGAGTGGGGGGCCAACGAGGAGCGCGGCGTCTACAAGACCATGGACGGCGGCGCGAACTGGAAGAAGATCCTCTACGTGGACCCGCAGACGGCCTGCTCCGACATCTCGGCCGATCCAACCAACAGCAACATCATCTACGCGGGGATGTACACGTACCGCCGGTGGGCCTGGCACCTGGAGTCGGGTGCGGGCAACACCGCCGTGTGGAGGTCGGTGAACGGCGGCGCCTCGTGGGAGCGACTCTCCGGTCCCGACCGGTACCTCGGTCTGCCGCGAAAGGCGATGGACCGCATCGGCGTCGCGGTGGCGCCGAGCGAGCCGGACATCGTCTACGTGATCAGCGAGACCAAGGATGAGGGGCAGCTCTGGCGCACCGACGACGGCGGCAAGTCGTGGCGCACCGTGAGCTCCGACCGGAACATCAGCTTCCGGCCGTTCTACTACTCCGACGTTCGCGTGGACCCGAAGAACCCCAACCGGGTCTTCGCGCTCTCCGGCGGGCTGTACCTCTCCGAGGACGGCGGCCTGAACTTCCGCACGATCGCCCGCGACGTGCATGGCGACCATCAGGCGATGTGGATTGACCCGGCGGACCCGCGCTACCTGCTCAACGGCAACGACGGCGGCTGGGCCGTGAGCCGCGATGCCGGCCGCAACTGGGAGATCGTGAACACCTTCCCGTTCACGCAGTTCTATCACATCAACTACGACATGCAGGTGCCGTACCGCGTGTGCGGCGGTCTTCAGGACAATGGCACCTGGTGCGGGCCGAGCAACTCGCTGAGCGGGCAGGGGATCCGCCAGGCCGACTGGTACACCGTGTCGGGCGGCGACGGCTTCTTCGGAGTGCCGGTGATGGACAAGCCGTGGCTCGTCTACAGCGACGCGCAGGGCGGCATGCTGAACATCACCGACACGCGCAGCGGGGTGCAGAAGACCATCTATCCGTACCCGAACCGCGTGGGGTCGGTGGGTGACGCGATGATCGGCCACAAGTACCGCTTCAACTGGAACTCGCCGATCGCGCTCTCGCGGCAGAACCCCGCGGTGGTCTACTTCGGCGGCAACGTGCTGTTCAAGTCCACCAACTACGGCCTCACGTGGGACGTCATCTCGCCCGACCTCACGACCGACGACCCGGCGAAGCAGCAGTCGAGCGGCGGCGAGATCGTGACCGACAACACGGCCGCCGAGTTCCACTCGACGCTGCTGAGCATCGCGCCGAGTCCGCTGGACAGCAACGTGATCTGGACGAGTTCGGACGATGGCATGGTGTACGTGACGCGCGACGGCGGCAAGACGTGGACGAGCACCTTCGCCAACGTCCCGGGCCTGAAGCCCAACGCCTGGCTCGCGACCATCGAGGCGTCGAACTTCGACGTCGGCACGGCGTACGTGACGGCCGACCACCATCAGGACGACGACTACGCGCCCTACGTCTACATGACGACCGATTTCGGAAAGACGTGGAAGAGCATCCGCGGCGACCTTCCGGACAAGGCGTGGTGGACGCACGTCATCCGCGAAGACCCGAAGAACCGCAACCTGCTCTACGTCGGCACCGAGGCGGGGATCTGGGCGTCGTGGGACCGCGGTGCCCACTGGGTGTCGCTGCGCGGCGACCTGCCGGTGACGCCGGTGCGCGACCTGCAGATCCACCCGCGTGACAACGACCTGATCCTCGCGACGCACGGGCGCGGGTTGTACATCATGGATGATATCACGGCGTTGCAGCAGATCGAGGACGCAGGGCGGGGTGCGGAGAACGCTGTTTTGTTTGACACTCGCACTGCGGTGAGATGGAATCAGTGGTCCAAGGACGGGAACCTTGGCCAGCGCAAATGGGCCGGCGACAACCCGCCGAATGGCGCGATCATCTCGTATTTCCTCAAGACGCAGCCGGCGGGCGAGGTGAACATCGAGATCGCCGATGCCAGTGGTCGCGTGGTGCGCCGCTTCAACCGCGTGATGGATGAGCCGGGGGTGAGCCGCATTTCATGGGATGGACGGTATGAAGCCGTGGGCGGCGGGTTTGGCGGGCGCGGCGGCGGTGGCGGAGCCGCGGCCGGACAGGCACAGGACACGTCGCTTGCGGCGCTGCGCGCGCGTCGGCGTGCGGCGTCGGCTGGCGAGGCCGGCCCCGGCGGTGGTGGCGGCGGCTTCTTTGGCGGCGGTGGCGGCGTGGCCGCGCTCCCCGGCACGTACCAGGTGTCGCTGGTCGTCGGCGGCAAGAAATACACCAAGCCGGTGACGCTGCAGAACGACCCGCGCGTGGAGATGACGCCGGCGCAGGTGACCGCGCAGTACGAAGCGGGACTCCAGTTGCAGGCCCTCGGCCAGCGCGTGACGCGCGTGATCGCGGGCGTGGACGACATGCTCACGCAGCTGTCGAACACACAGGCAACCCTGCGGCGCAACGCGCGCGACAATGGGGCCGTGCTCGCCGAGATCGAGGGGACGATCAAGGACCTTCGCCACTTCCGCGACTCGGTGCTGGCGCGCCCGCTCGCCGGGCTCGGCTACCGGCAGTACCCGCGCCTGCGCGAGGAAGTGCAGACGGTCACCGGCATGGTGACGCGCCCGCAGTGGCCCATCACTGAGGGGGAGAAGCTCCGCTCAGGCGAACTGCGCGTGGAATCGGACGAGGCGCAGGCGCGGCTCGACGGCATCATCGCGAACCGGGTCGGCAAGATCAATGAGATGCTGAAGGGGACGCCGCATGTGATTACGCCTGTGGTGAGGGTGCAACCCTGAGTGGGGATTGGGAGCTCGGATTGGGATTGCGATGTGGATGGACGATTGTGATTGAGGATTCGGATTGAGATGGGGCGCCGGCGCACCTGCGCCTCAGCCCCATCGTCAATGCGGTCGAATCACAAATCCCCATCGCCAATCCACATCACAATCCAAATCCGAGATCACACTCCCAATCAGCCTCTCAGCACAGTGTACCCGTACTCCCCCGCTCTCTGTGCCGCCAGAATCCCCGACGCCATGAGATGCGCATTGGCCGGCAATGCGGCGACGAGCGCGTCCATGATGTCCTCGACCCGGTCGCGCGTCGCCTGGGCGCCGGCGATCTGTGCGGCGAGGCCGCGAGTCGCCACGCCGCAGATGGCGAAGTGCACGCCGCGCCGGGCGAGGCCGTCCACGGTGAAGGCATCGCTCAAGGACTTGGGGTTCGTCGAGCCGGGGCGGAACACGTTGCCACCCTTCACGAACTTCCCGGTATCGGGGTGCTTGTACTTCATGTGACGGAGGATGTCGTACTGCTGCCAGAGCGCATTGGAAAACGCCACTTCCGTGGCGTTGTGGCGCAGGCAGACGATCACGGCCTGGTCGGCGTCCTTGAGGTTGTATCCGGTCTGGCTGGTGCGCAGGAAGTTCCACGCAAAGCCCAGCGCCCCCGCCGCCTCAGCGATCTCGGTGGCGTCGAGAAAGAGGCGATGCTTGCCCGGCAGCGCGTCGAACCAGGCGTCCTGGGCGTA
>JACREJ010000032.1 GCA_016218305.1 Gemmatimonadota bacterium
CTGACGCGAGACGCCAAACTCACGGGCGAGCTGGCTAATGCGTGCCCGCTGGCGACACGCTCGCGCCCCAAGTTCCCGTCGCCGAAGGACGGTCAATCGTGCATTCTTGTGGATGTTCACAGGTCCTCTGGCGGTTGCCGGTTGAGTGTCTCGACAACCCCAGCTTGGTGCCGCTACGGCCTGTGAACAACCTCCTGATCAACTACACCTAGCGCATCTCCGCCACGACGGAATCCACCTTCGTCAGAAACGCCGCGATGAGTTCCCTCCGCAGCGTGACGGCCCACGCGTCCCGCCCACCGGGAATGAACGTCACGACGAGGCTGTCCCGATGGGACCGCAGGAGCGCATCTGGCAGGCGCACGCCGATGGCCGTCATCGGCGTGCAGCGGCTGCCGTAGAAGCAGTTGTAGGGATCGGTGAGCGTGCCCATCCCCCGCAGGGGCTTTCCGGGTTCGGCGATGGCATGTGCGAACCCACCCATGTACCAAACGTAGAACGGCGTGAGGTAGAGGACGTGGTCGCCGAGGCGCCCGCCCACCAGGGTCCCTTTCCGGCTGACCTCGGAGCGCAGGCCAATCCTGGCCTCGTCGGCTTCCCACGCGAGCACCGAGACGACGGAGGAATTCCGGAAGTCGCGCACCTGCACGACAGGCGGCGCCGCGGTGACCGTCTCGGCCGCCGCCACGTGCACCGTGGGCTTCCCCGGGGAGGTTCGGCCGCCGAACAGGGGCAGCGAACAGCCGGCCACGCTCACGGCGAAGGCCGTGCCGAGCACTCGAAGGGATTTCATCCGACCTCCTCCGCCTCACGCCGAGCCGATGGGAGCCACCGTCACCTGATGTAACACTGCATCCCAAGAAAGGTCGCGCAAGAGGGATACGCCGACGGTCCGGCGGCCGCGGCCGGTCGCCGGGTGGGGACAACGCGGGGCGGTGATGCGATGTGTCGCTCCGGTGTGCCGCCTGGACCGCCGAACGGGCGTGCCGCGGATGCGAGTAACCGACGGACAACACGGATTAGGTTCATTGAGGGGCAACCCTTGGCGTGAGCCGTGCGCGTCCGCCAGTTTCCGTGGCATCCGTGGTGTGCAGCGAACCCAGCCGAGGTCCGATGACGAACCCGCTTCGCCTGATGATCGTGTGCGCCGTCGTGTTCGCGTCCCGCGCGCCGGCGCAGCATGTGCTCGTCCCGATGGACGACGCGCAGGCGAACCACCTGAAGGCGTACGGGGTGGCGTTCAACGCGCTCACGGAAGGCGTGCGGGCGGAGTGGCTGATCAACTACCGCGGCGGCGCCTTCCTGCTGCCTGACGTGCCGTTCGTGCGCCGCCGCGCCTCGCTTGACGGCGTCACGTTTGAGGCGCTCGCTGAGGCCGCCGTCACGGCGATCCGCCGTGAGATCGCCGACGGCAACGCCGACGCCGTGCCGCTGGAGAAGGCGCCGCGCATCGCCGTCTACTCGCCGCCGAACTCTCCGCCGTGGGACGACGCCGTCACGCTCGCGCTGCGCTACGCCGGCATTCCCTACACGCGCGTGTGGGACGATGAGGTGCTGGGGCAGGATCTCGCGCAGTACGACTGGATCCACCTGTTTCACGAGGACTTCACCGGCCAGCTCAACAAGCTGTACCTGAGCTACCGCGACGCACCCTGGTTCATCGACCAGCGGGAGCGGGACCTCGCGACGGCACGCCGTCACGGCTACGCCTCCATTCCCGCGCTGAAGAAGGCGGTCGCGGCGCGGGTACGCGCGTTCGTGGACCGCGGCGGGTTCCTCTTCGCGATGTGCGGCGCCACCGAGACGCTGGAACTCGCCCTCGCGGCGCAGGGCGTGGATATCGCGTCGCCGTACTCCGACGGCACGCCGATCGACCCCGATGCCGACAGCCGGATGGACTGGGCGAACGCGATGGCCGTCGCCAAGGCGCACATTGAGATGTCGGCGGGTGTCAACGCGATGAGCGACATCGACGGCCACCAGGTGAACGTGCCGGCGCGCCGCCAGCCGCTGGGCAACTTCCAGCTCTTCGCCTTCTCCGCCAAGCTCGACCCCGTCGCCACGATGCTCGTGCAGGGGCATCGCAGCGTCATTCCGGATTTCTACGGCGTCACGACCTCGTTCAGCCGCAACGTCCTGCGCCCCTCAGTGACGGTGCTCGCGTACGAAGACGGCGCGCCCTGGGTGAAGTACATCCACGGCGACCTCGGAAAGGGGGCGTGGACGTACCTCGGCGGACATGATCCCGAAGACCCCCAGCACAACATCGGTGCGCCGCCCACCGACCTCGCGCTGCACCCCAACTCGCCGGGCTATCGCCTCATCCTGAACAACGTGCTGTTCCCGGCGGCGAAGAAGAAGCCGCACAAGACGTGAACCGCGCGGGAAGGGGAAGGGTTCAGGGTGTGGTGCAGGGGAAGGAAACTTCGCAGGACCACGAGCGCCCTTCGACGGCGGGCGAGCCCCGCCTCGGCGCGCGCGCGGCCGGCGCGATTCGCTCGGCCATTCACTTGGCCGGCGGCCGCGAAGTCTGCTTCGTCGGCGCGATGGACGCCGCGGGGATGCTCCAGTCGGCGCGCGCCGTGGCGCGCGGCGACGCACGCAGCGTGCTCGCCCTCCCGGGATTCGCGCGCCGCGGCGAAGTGCTCGTGCACAACCACCCGTCGGGCGTGCTCGATCCCTCCGACGCGGACCTCGACGTCGCCGCGCGGCTGCACGACGACGGCATCGGCTTCGCCATCGTCGACAACGACGCGACACGCCTGTACGTGGTCGTGGAGGTGCCGCGACAGCCCCCGGAGCACCCCCTCGACGCCGATGCGGTGTCCGACCTGCTCGATGCCGACGGCCCGGTGGCCGCGCACCTCGGGCGGTTTGAGGACCGCCCCGCACAGCGCGACATGGCGGCGGCCATCGCCGCGCTCTACACCAAGGGCGGCATCGGCCTGCTCGAGGCGGGCACCGGCGTCGGCAAGTCGTTGGCGTACCTCGTGCCCGCGCTGCGCTGGGCCGCGGCCAACGGCGAGCGCACGGTCGTCTCAACCAACACCATCACGCTGCAGGAGCAGCTGGTGGGCAAGGACCTGCCGATACTCGCCGAGGCGCTCACCGACCAGAAGGTGCGTTTCGCGCTGCTGAAGGGCTGGCACAACTACGTCTGCCTGCAGCGCCTCGGCACCGCCCGCGCCGAGGGCGCGTCGCTCTTCGACGAGGGGATGGCGGACGACCTCGACATGATCGCGTCGTGGGCCTCGACGACCAAGGACGGGTCGCTCTCCGACCTCGCCATCACGCCGCGCAGCGAGGTGTGGGACGAGGTGGCGGCAGAGGGCGACCTCTGCACGCGGATGCAGTGCCCGCACTTCGACGACTGCTTCGTGTTTGCGGCGCGCCGCCGTGCGGCCGAAGCCGACGTGGTAGTGGTGAATCACCACCTGCTGATGGCCGACATTGCGGTGCGCCGCGCGAGCGGCAACTGGAGCGAGGCCGCGGTGCTTCCGCCGTTCACGCGACTCGTGGTGGACGAGGGGCACCACCTCGAGGACGCCGCCGCGGCGCACCTCGGGCACACCGTGTCGCGTCGCGGGTTGCAGCGCCTGTTTTCCCGGCTGGAACGCAAGGGCAAAGGGCTGCTCCCGGCGCTCGAGCGCAAGCTCGCACGCGCCACCGACCTGCTCAGTGCGGCGTCGCTCGACCTCGTGCGCGTGCGCCTCGTGGACGGCACGCGGGCGGCGCGCGACAAATCGCAGGTGGTCTGCGACCTGCTCGACGGCTGGCTCGCCGGGCGCGACGAACCGCAGGTGCGCCTCACTGATGCGTTCGACGACGATCCGATCTGGCACCAGGGGCTCGGCGCGGCGCTCGATGACCTGCTGCGCGAGATCGCACTGCTCGACGACGGTCTGCGCACGGTGGGCAGCCGCCTCGAGACGGAGCCGGCGCGTTCGGAGGAGCTCGCCCCGCTGCTGGGCGAGATTCGCGGCGTGTCGCGGCGGCTGCAGCATGCCGCCGACGCGCTCCGCGGCGCCCTGCGCTCCGGACGCGACACGGACCAGCTGGTGCGCTGGCTGGAACGCCGGCCGGGCGACGGCAACGTCGGAGCCGCCTCCGTTCCGCTCGACCTCGCCCCCATATTGCGCGAGGACCTCTTCGTGCGGCTCGAGACGGCGGTGGTGACCAGCGCCACGCTTGCCACGGCGGACGGCTTCACGTTCATCGCGCGCCGCCTTGGCCTCGACGACGAACGCACTGAGCCCGTGACGCGGCAGTTCGCGTCGCCGTTCGACTACCCGACGCAGGCGATCCTCGCCGTGCCGAGCGACTTCGCGGCCCCGAACGCGGACGGCCGGACGCACTTCGGGCAGGTCGCGGCGGCGGCCCATGACCTCATCGAAGTGGCGGACGGCGGTGTCTTCGTGCTCTTCACCAGCCACCGCGACGTGCGTGAGGCGGCCGCCACATTGCGCGCCCTCGACGTCGAGTCGCGCTGGCCGCTGCTCGTGCACGGCGAGGCGCCGCGCGACCAGCTGCTGCGCCGGTTCCGCGACCACGGCAACGCGGTGCTGGTGGGGACCTCGTCGTTCTGGGAAGGCGTGGATGTGCCGGGACGCGCGCTGCACGCGCTGCTGCTCGGGCGGATCCCGTTCCGCGTCCCGTCGGAGCCGGTGACTGCCGCGCAGTGCGAGGCCATCGAGAAGGCCGGCGGAGACAGCTTCATGGAGTACATGGTGCCGCACGCCGCGCTGCGGCTGAAGCAGGGCTTCGGGCGCCTCATCCGGTCGACGGCCGATCGCGGGGCAGTCGTCCTGTGCGACCCGCGGGTCCTGCGCAAAGGGTACGGCGCCCGCCTGCTCGAGGCGCTCCCCCCGGCGCGCCGCGCCGTGGCGCCCTGGGCCGTGCTGCGCGAGACCCTGCGCGCCTTCTACGCCAATGCACCTTTGTCTCCCTAGCGGGGTAGATTGCTCGACATGAATCGGCCCGGAAAAATCGTTTGCGTGGGGCGGAACTACCGCGAACACGCCAAGGAGCTTGGCAACGACGTGCCAACCGCACCGTTGCTGTTCCTCAAGCCGCCCTCGGCCGTGATCGCGCCGGGAGCCGCCATCGTCATGCCCAAGGCGTCGCAGCGCGTGGACTTCGAGGGCGAAGTGGGCGTGGTCATCGGCACGACGCTGCGCCGCGCCTCGCCGGCGCAGTGCGCGGCGGGCATTCGCGGCGTCGTGGCCCTCAATGACGTGACGGCACGCGACCTTCAGAAGAGCGACGGGCAGTGGACCCGCGGCAAGGGCTTCGACACGTTCTGCCCGATCGGCCCGCTGTCGGAGGGCGTGCCGCCGCTCGACGCGATCACCGTCGTCACGCGCGTGAACGGCGAGGAGAAGCAGCGGGCGAGCTCGGCGGAGATGGTGTTCTCCATTCCCGACCTGCTCTCGTACATCTCGCACATCATGACGCTCGAGCCCGGTGACGTCGTGGCCACGGGCACGCCGGCCGGCATTGCGCCGCTGCAGCCCGGCGACATGGTCGAGGTCGAACTCGTGGGCCTGAGCATCGTCCGCAACCCGGTGGAAGCCGAGGCGTGATTCCGCGCCAGCCGCGCGGCACCTCGGCGTTCGCCGTTTCGGTCATCCTGCACGTGGTGATCGGCGTGGCGCTGCTCCGCGTGCTGACCATCCCCAACGCGCTGAACTCGCTGTTCAGCAGCTGGGGGCAGCCCGCGCCGGTGGAGCGCATCGGCTTTCTCGCGCTCCCCCGGTCGTCGGAGCCCGCCGCGGCGCCGCGCGCGGGCGGTGACAATCGGTCCGATCGCGGACGGCCCGTGGCCGAGCCCGCCCCGGTGATCACGGCGCCAGCCGTCATCCCCAATGCCATGCCGTCCGCGCCGCCGGCGGTCGCGGCACCGAAGCCCGAGGGGGGCACCGGCGAACTGATCGGCGGCGGCGGACCCACGCGCGGCATTCGCCCCAGCTACAACGACCCGCGCCTCTGGCTCCCTCCCGGACCGGTGGTGTCGGCGCCCGTACAGCCGATGACGCGCGCCGAGTCGCTGCAGACGCTGCTCGCCGACAAGATCCGCATGTTCAACGACTCGGTGGCGATCGCGAACCCGCCGCAGCGCGCACCGGGCGACTGGACCTACACGGACAAGAAGGGGCGGAAGTACGGCGTCGACCAGCAGTTCATCCGCCTCGGGAGGTTCTCGATCCCGACGGCCGTGCTGGGGATGCTGCCGCTCAACGCACAGGCGAATCCGATCCAGATGGAGCGCCAGCGCACCATGAACGAGATGACGCGCCAGATCCAGGAGCAGGCGGCGCGCGCCTCGCGCGATGATGCGTTCAAGGCGGCGGTGAAGGCGCTGCGCGAGCGCAAGAACCGCGAGCGGCAGGAGGCGGCGGCCAAGGCGGAGACGCCGCCCACCCCCGCGCCGATCAAGCCGTAGCGGCTATGCGTCGTCGCCGGCGTCGGCTGCTTGCGTCACCGGCGGCCGGATGATCCCGGCGAGGACGCCGAGCACCGCGTAGTCGTCCTGCGGGCCCAGCTCCAGCGGCTCGGCGGCGTCGCCGGCGCGGAGAACGACGGCCTGGCCCCGACGCGCCATCGTGCGCACGACCGCCCGGTTTCCGAGGCGCACCACCACCAGCTCGCCGTCGCGTGAGCGCGCCACTGGGTGCACCAACGCGAAATCGCCCGCGTGCGCGCCAAGTGCGCGTGCATCGTCGTCGGTGACCGTGACGAGGAAGCACTCGGGACTTGGCACGAGCGTGCGATCGAGCGACAGGTGCCCGGTGGTGACGGGCGCCGGCTGGCTGGACGTGACCCGCACGACGGGGACGGGGATCACGCCGGCGAGACCCGCATAGCCGAGGAGCTTCACGCCGCGCGAGCGCCCGGGCTCGCGCTCGATGTAGCCCTTCACCTCAAGCGAGGCGAGGACGTCGGTGACGCTCTTCGTGGATGCGATGCGGCAGTGACGGCCGATGTCGCGCACGCTCGGCTGGAACGTATGCTCCGCGAGATGGTCGAGGAGGAAACGGTAGACGCTTTCCTCGACGGCGCTGAGCGGTGCGCGGGTCATGCCGCCGATCCGGCGACGTAGGCATGCGCGGCGGCAAGCCGCGCGAGCGACTCGTCACGCCCGAGGACGCCGAGCACGATGCTGATGCCGGGGCTGCTCGCGCTGCCGGTGAGCGCCATGCGGACGGGCCCCAGCACCTTGCCGACGCCAAGGCCGCGCTGCTCGGCCGCCGTGCGCAGCGCCTGCTCGATGGCCTCCGGTTCCCAGGTCGGCGCGGCCTGCATTGCATCGCGGGCGAGATCGATGACGGCCAGCGCGGCAGTCGCGTCTGGCCAGACCTTCGCGGCCGCCGCCGGATCGATGCGGTACTGCAGGAAGATCGGCACCTGCGACGCCAACTCCATGATGGTGCGCGAGCGGCCGCGCAAGACGCCGAGGGCGGCGCGATATGCTGCGTCGCGCTCCTGGAGCAGCGCGCGCGTGACCGTGCCGTCCTTGAGCAGCTGCGTGGTGACCAGCGGTTCGAGCTGGTCCACCGGCGTGCGCGCGAGGTGCTGTCCGTTCATCCACTCCAGCTTCTTGGTGTCGAAGACCGACGCCTTCTTGAGCAGGCCATCGGCGTCGAACTTGGCGACCAGCTCGTCCATCGCCATCACTTCATCGAACGCACCGCCCGGCGACCAGCCGAGCAGCGCGAGGAAATTGACCATCGCCTGCGGCAGGATGCCCTCGTGCTGCCAGTCGGCGACGGCGGTGGCGCCGTGGCGCTTGGAGAGCTTCTTGCCGTCCGTGCCGTGGATCATGGGGAGGTGCGCGAACTGCGGCAGCTCCGCGCCGAGCGCGCGGTAGAGCATGATCTGCTTGGGCGTATTCGAGATGTGATCGTCGCCGCGCATCACGAGCGTGATGCGCATGGCGATATCATCGCTCGTGACGGCCATGTTGTAGATCGGCGTGCCGTCGGAACGCAGGACGACGAAGTCCTCGATGTCCTTGTTGGGAAACGAGATTTCCCCGTGTACAAGATCGTTCCACCCTGTACTCTGCACCTCCGGGACGCGGAACCGCACGACGCTCGGCTCGCCGGCGGCGACGCGGCGCGCGACCTCGGCGCGGTCGAGCTGGTCGCAGCGCCGGTCGTACTTGAACGCGCCCTCGGACAGCTCCGCCTGCTTGCGGCGCGCATCGAGCTCGAAGGCCGAGCAGAAGCAGCGATACGCATGGCCCGACGCGAGCAGGCGCTCGGCGTCGGCACGGTGGCGGGCCAGGTTGGCGCCCTGATACACGACCGGCTCGTCCCAGTCGAGGCCGAGCCACTGCAGCCCCTCGAAAATGGCGCGCGTGGATTCATCCGTGCTGCGCGCCTTGTCGGTGTCCTCGACGCGCAGCAGGAACTGGCCACCATGCCGCCGGGCATAGAGCCAATTGAAGAGCGCGGTCCGTGCTCCGCCAACGTGGAGGTAGCCGGTGGGCGAGGGAGCAAAGCGGAGTCTGGGAGTCGTCACGACCTGCCGATGGTAGACGGTAGATGGGAAATGGTAGAGCTCAAATGAAACGCGGGCCCACCGTACCTACGGCAGACCCGCGCCACGGAGACGGAGGGATTCGAACCCTCGATACAGGTTTAAGCCCGTATAACGGTTTAGCAAACCGTCGCCTTCAGCCTCTCGGCCACGTCTCCTCGCGCGCTCCGCGCGCAGAATGTGAAAGATGGGTGGGCGCGTGGGGGATGTAAAGGGAGAGTGGGACAGAGTAAGACAGAAGACGACGCAGTACGGCAGTGACTGCGGCCCCGCTGGGCCGTGACTGCCTTACACCGTCGTATTCTGTCTCATGCCGTCGTACTCCGCCGCTACGGGTTTACCCGTGGCGCCGGCGTCGGCTTCGACCGATCCTCGTACGGACGCAGCGTCCACTCGAAGAACGTCCAGGTCCGGTTCCACGAGTCGATCTGGTCCGGCGAGTCCACGCGTTCCAGGGTCACGGGATCCACCCGGCGGCTGAAAGCGTGCCCCACGGACGAGCCCCATCCCGGCGGATCCACGTAGATCTTCGTCTCGGCGAGGTCCGGCTTCAGGGCGCGCAGCTTCCAGACCAGCTGCTGGTCCTCGACGTAGTTCACGTCGAGGTCATTGGTGGAGACGTGCACGAGGAGCGGGATGTTCAGGTTCTCCACGTGGTAGAGCGGGGAACGCTTGATGTACTCGTCCGGTTTCTCGAACGGCAGGCCGCGAATGCGATTCTCTGCCGCGAAGCTGCGCTGGTAACTCGGTCCCTTCAGCGAAAGCCGGAAGAGCAGGTTGGTGACCGGGACGATCGCAGCGCCGGCCTTGAACGGCGTGTTGGGCCGCGTCGCGCTGAGCACGGTGATGTAGCCGCCGTGGCTCCAGCCCATCATGCCCACGCGGTCCGCGTCCACGTACGGCAGCGTCTTGAGGAAGTCGAGCGCCGAGATCACGTCGTCCACCTCATGACCGCCGTAATCGATGGCCAAGTAGTGCTGCTCGCCGTGCCCGGTGCTGCCGCGGTAGTCGGGCGTGATGATGACGTAGCCGCGCTCCACCGCCTCCTTGACGAAGGGGAACATGTTGGTGCCCCAGTCCCCGTGGACGCCGCCGTGCACCCAGATCATGGCGGC
>JACREJ010000033.1 GCA_016218305.1 Gemmatimonadota bacterium
CAAGATCGAGCCGATCTCCCTGACCTTCGCCGCCCGCGTCGGCGAGGAAGGCAAGCTGTTCGGGTCGGTGACGTCGGGCGACATCGTCGCGCAGCTCGAGGCGCAGGGCGTGCACGTCGAGAAGCGGCAGATCGACCTGCCTGAGCCCATCAAGGCGCTCGGCGTGTACAAGGTCGGGATCAAGCTGCATGCGGATGTGAAGCCGGAGATCAAGGTCTGGGTGATTAAGGGCTGAGAAGAGAGACAACAGAGAGACAACAGAGAGACAACAGAGAAACAACAGACGGGGGGCGGGCCTTGGCTCGCTCCCCGTCTTGCGCGGCCGGGGGCGTGGGGCGCGCGTTTCGCGGCCGGCGCTCCCACCGCTCGACCGCCCGGTGAGGACCGTCCCGCCGAGGGATATCGCACGGCCGTACTCTGTCTTATTCTGTCTTATTCTGTCGAATTCTTGCCCGGAACTTTTCCCCGCACCCGGTGTTGACTCCATAGATGTCCCCTGCCAGCTCGCCAGCCCAGGTTGCCGACCACGCGCGGCGCGCCGCGTCGCTTTGCGTCGACAACAAGGCCCAGGATGTCGTGATGCTCGACCTGCACGGCGTGACCGACATGGCCGACTACTTCATCGTCGCCTCGGGCACGTCGGATACGCATGTGCGCAGTGTGGCGCAGCACCTGCTGGCGGGCATGGAGCAGGCGGGGCTGAAGGCGTTTTCCGTCGAGGGAGCCGAATCCGGGCGCTGGGTCCTGGTCGACTTCGTCGATTTCGTGGTGCACGTGTTCCACCCGACCATGCGGTCGTACTACCAGATCGAGCGGCTGTGGGGCGACGCCCCCGCAGTTACCATCACGTCCTAAGCCGGGAGCGTCGATGTCGAGGGTCCGCCTGCTGTCCCTGTGTTTGTGCCTGTGCGTGGCGCAACCGCTGGCCGCCCAGGGCTATTTCGGGCAGAACCAGGTCCAGTTCCAGCACTTCAACTGGAAGGTCCTGAAGACCGAGCACTTCGACATCCACTACTACCCGGAAGAAGCGCAGGTGGCGCGCCTGGCCGGCAGCCTCGCCGAGCGTTCGTACGCCCGGCTGGCGAAGCTGATGGGCTACCAGTTCAAGGAACGGAAGCCGATCATCATGTTCGCCTCGCGCGGCGCCTTCGCGCAGAACAACGTCTTCGGCGATCTCGGCGAAGGGACGGGCGGCGTCACCGACGCGCTGCGCCAGCGCAACATGTTCTTCCTCACCGGCAATCTCGGCGAGGCGGAGCACGTCCTGACGCACGAGATGGTGCACCAATTCCAGTACGACATCTTCGCCCGCGGCAAGGCGGGCCAGGGACTCGAGACGCTGCAGCAGCGCATGCCGCCGCTCTGGTTCATCGAGGGCATGGCCGAGTATCTCTCCGTCGGTCCGGTGCACCCGGCCACCGACGGCGTGATCCGCGACGCCGCCCTGAGCGGCAAGTTCCCGACCATCGAGGATCTCGACCGACGCCCCGACCAGTACTTCCCGTACCGCTACGGCGAGTCGTTCTGGCGGTACGTCGGCGCGCGCTGGGGCGACGAGATCGTCGGCGAAATCATGCAATCCACCCCGACGCTCGGCCACGAGCGCGCCATCAAGCGCCACACGGGGCTCTCCGTCGAGGAGATCGGCGCGGAGTGGAAGGACGCGATGCAGGCACAGTACCTGCCGCAGGTGGAGAAGCTCGACCGGCCCCGCCGCATTGCCACGTCGCTGCTCACCGAGCGCAAGACGGGCGGCGTGATTCCGGTGTACGTGGCGCCCGCGCTCTCCAGCGACGGCAAGTACATCGCGTACATCTCCACCGGCAGCCTGGTCAAGGCCGAGGTCTTCCTCGACCTGTACCTCGCGGACGCGCAGAGCGGCAAGCGGCTGAAGCGGCTCACCAAGAGCACGCTCAATCCGGAGTACGAGGAGCTCCGCTACGCCTATTCGCAGAGCGCGTTCTCGCGGGACGGACGCTACCTGGCCTTCACCGCGCAGAGCGGCGGCAAGGACGTGCTGTACGTCGCCGACGTGAAGAAGCGTGACGTCGTGCGTCGGCTGGTCACGACGCTCGATGCGATGGTGGGGCCGTCCTGGTCGCCCGATGGGCGCCAGATCATCTTCAGCGGGCTCAGCGGCGGCGTGTCCGACCTGTACGTCATCGATGCCGACGGCAAGCACCTCCGCAAGCTGACCAACGACCTGTACGGCGACCTGATGCCGGTCTGGTCGCCGGACGGCCGGAAGGTGGCCTTCGTCAGCGAGCGCGGACCGCAGACGCAGCTGGACATCATGAAGTACGGGTCGTGGCGCATCAGCGTGCTCGACCTGGAGACGGGCACCGTCGAGGTGCTCCCCGGCCAGGCCGGCAAGAACCTCAACCCGCAATGGGCGCCGGATGGCAAGTCGGTGGCGTTCATCAGCGACCGCGAGGGGATTCCGCAGGTCTTCCTGTACGACCTGGCGGACCAGCAGCACTACCAGCTGACGCGACTCGTCGGCGGCGTGCAGTCGGTCACCGAGAACAGCCCGGCGCTCACGTGGGCGCACGGCGCCGACCGCCTGGCCTTCGTGTACAGCGAGAACAACGGATACACCGTCTGGCAGGTGACGAACCCGCGGCAGTTCAAGCGCGAGCCGTATCGCGAGACGGTCGTTGTCGCCGCCGGACCGGCCGCGGTGACGCAGGATTCGGCGGCGCTGCAGCGCGCGCGCGAGCGCGCCGCCGCCGAGGCGAATGTGAGTGCCATTGTGTCGCGCGCGGCCACGGGGCGTGACTCCGTGCTCGCCGCCGCGCGGGCGTCCGCAAGCGCCAGCCGCGATCCCCGCCGCCAGTCGGTGTATCGGGGCGAGGGCGGCCTGCGCCCCGCCGACGTCCTGCCCGAACGGCTGGGCGCTGGCGCCGGGGTGAGCGTCGCGTCGCTGCTCGAGAACGCCACGTACGCGCTTCCCGACACCTCGAAGTTCACGGACGGGCGCTACCCCGGCTCGCTGCGCCCCGAGTACATCGCGCGGCCGCAGGTGGGCTACGCGCAGGACAGCTATGGGCGCGGCGTGTACGGCGGGACGGCGATCGTCCTCTCCGACCTGGTGGGCAACAAGCGCCTGATGCTGGCCGGCAGCATCAATGGGCGGGTGGAGGAAGCGCAGCTGTACGCGGCGTACCTCTCGCTCGCGCGCCGATTCCAGTATCAGGTGGCCATCCAGCAGCAGCCCTACTTCTTCCTCGCCGGCGCCTCCCTGACGCCCGTCAGCCCCACGCAGGCCGTGCAGGAACAGGCCATCGGGCGCTACATCCAGCGCTCGGCATCGCTCGCCGGCATTTATCCGCTGAACCGCTTCAAGCGCTTCGAGTACGGCCTGAGCCTGAACAACATCGACCGCTCGCTGATGTTCGTGAGCTACGGCGTGGACTACGCGTACGGCTACACCACGCAGGTCTACCTGGACAGCATCGTCAACTATGGCTCGCTCAATTTCGTGGCGCCGTACGCCGCCTTCGTGCACGACAACACGATCAACGGCTACACCGGCCCCATCTTCGGGCAGCGCTACCGGTTCGGACTCGAGCACGCCGGCGGCAACCTGAGCTGGACCAATTACAGCGCCGACTACCGGCGCTACGACGCGATCCTGTTCAGCTACCTCACGCTGGCCACGCGCGTGCAGACGGACATCTCGGTGGGGAGCGGCGAGGCCGAGTTCCCGAAGTACATCGGGCGCGCCGACCTCATGCGCGGGTATGACCGCGAGAACTACTACTCCAGCGTCTGCGAGACGGTGCCCGGCGGAACGGGCGAATGCTCCGCGAGCCAGTTGATCGGCAGCCGCGTGGCGTTCGGCAATGTCGAGCTGCGCTTCCCCGTCATCCGGCCGTTCAAGTTCAAGCGGAAGCTGATCCAGTTCATTCCCGTGGACGGCCTGATCTTCGCCGACGCCGGCGTGGCGTGGAACAAGGGGCAGACGCTCACGATGTCCCGCCCGGACAAATACGACTGGGCCACGCAGCGGTACCCGCTGCGCAGCTTCGGCTACGGCTTCCGCATCAACCTGTTCAACTTCGCCATCCTGCGCATCGACAAGTCGTTCCCGCTCGATGCGGCGTCGAAGAAGGGGTACTGGTTCTGGACGGTGGGACCCTCCTTCTAGGCGATGTCGGATTGGGAGCTCGGATTGGGATTTGCGATTGGGATTCTCGATGGGGAGTTGTGATTCGGATTGACGATGGGCCCGGCGTGTATCACCGGGCCCATCGTCAATCCGTCTCCTGAATCCCACTCGCAATCCCAATCCTCAATCCAAATCCGAGCTCCCAATCCCAATCCGCCTTTCATTGGGGCTCGCTCCCCAGCAAATTGCATCGATGCCCCGCCCCGCCGTATTCCTGACGCTCCTCCTCCTCGCCGCGTGCTCCAAGACGCCGGACGCGGGTATCAGCAGCGGCGGTGAGGCGGCGGGAATGTCGGGACCGGATGCGGTCCTGCTGCGCTTTCCGCGCGACGGCGGCACGGCACGCGCCTACCGCTGGCTGCGCGACAGCGCCGTCTGGAGCTCGTCGCAGCGCGTCCCCCCCGTCAGCGACGCGCTGGCGTTCGACGCGCAGCAGGGTATCCTCGTCGTGCTCGACGCAGCGCGCATCCCCGTACGCATCGACCTGCGCGTCGGAAGTGTCACTCCCGCCACCAAAGAGCGGTTGCGCGCCCTCGCGTCGGCCACTGGATACGCCGTCTTCGGCGTCGCCCCCACCGGCGAGATCGTCCGGCTCACGAGCAGCGCCATCTGGCGCTTCCGCCCGCCGACGCCCGTGCGCACGCTGCAGCCGCTGCCGGACGGCGCCCTGCTCATCCTGAGCGATGGCAGCGACGGGCGCGTCACCATCCGCCGGCTGCAGCCACCGGAAACGAAGTTCACCGACAGCACCACGATCGCCGGCGCCGACATGGTGATCCCCACCGTCGTCGGCGACCGCATCTACTTCGCCACCGGTGACCACCTCGAGGGGCTGCGCACGCGCGACCTCGACCGCTCGCTCACCGTCACCTTCAGCGACGCGGTGCGCGCCGTGGCCCCCACGCCGAGCGGCGACCGGCTCTACGTGGCCGTGCGGAACAGCACGACGCTGTACGTCGTGGATCGCTATGATGCCGCGGTGCGCGACCGGATCACCCTCCCCGGCGCACCCACGGCCCTGCGCATGGACCCGGACGGTCAGTACCTGCTGGCCCAGGCGCCACGCGGCGACTCGGCCTACGTGGTCGCCATCGGCACGCACCGCGTGATTGCCACGTTCGCCACGGCCTGGCGCCCCGACCTGCCGCTGGTCGCCCCCGATGGCTCCATTGCCCTCGCCGAGGGCGACGCGATGGTGATCGTGGATGCTGAGACGAAGCGCGAACGCTCGCGCCTCCTCACCGGCGCCAACGACGTATGGGCGCTCGTGCGCTGGAACGGATTCCGCGCGCGCTCCGCTGCGCTGGACGAACCCGTGACGTTCGAGGACGCGTACGCCGATTCGGTCGGCGCAGACTCGCTGGCGGTCGAGCCGGTGGCGGACGTGCCTCCCGAGCCAACCGCCGCGACGCTCAACCCGGTGCCGCCCCCCGCGGCCCGCGCGGAGGCTCGGAGCCAAGGCTGGATGCTGAGCTTTGCCGCCGTGCTGTCGGAGAGCCGGGCACGCGCGATGGCCGCCGCCGTGCGCGTGGACGGATCCACGGCGCGCGTGCAGTCGAGCGAACGCGACGGCACCATCGTGTACCGCGTCGTCGCCGGACCCTTCGCCACGCGCGAAGCCGCGGAGGAGGCCGGACGCCGCAGCGGCATCCCGTATTGGGTCTTCGAGGCAAGCCCGTGATTGGACGCCGGCGTCCGCCTGCGCCGGCCCCGAATCCCTGGGAAGAGGAAGGCCGGCGCCTCGCGCCGCAGTTGGCCGGCCTGTCATCCGCCGTGGTGATCGGACTCGACGCCGAGTCGAGCGCCCGCGTGGCGCTCGGCGCCGCCCGCGCCGTCGCCAGCGAGCGCCGCGTGGCGGTGGCCGACCTCGTGGGCGCGCCGTTGGTGCTCGGCACGCTCGGTGACGCCGCCGGGGCGCCGGGCATCATCGACAGCTTCCTGCGCGGCGTTTCCCTCAACGACGTCGCGCAACCGGCGGCCGACGGCACACCTTCGCTGTTCATCCTGCCCCGAGGCAGTGAACCGACCCTGCCGGAGGAGATGCTCCACAGCGACCGGTGGAGCCGTCTCGCGGCCGGCTTCGCCGAGGCCGGCGCCCTGCTCCTGATCGTGGCGCGCGCGGAAACGCCGGCGCTTGACGCGCTGGTGCGCCAGACGGACGGCGTCGTGTCGGTGGGTGACGCCGATATCCCGATGGACTGGCGGGTGATCGCGCAGGCGGGGGAGCGCGTGCCTGCCGCGCCGCCTCCCGCCATCCGCCGCCAGCGCGCGCCATCCAGGGTCAGTCGGTGGATGCGTGTCAGCATCACGGGCGTGCTCCTCGTTGCGGCGGGCGTCGCCCTCTGGTGGCAGAATCCTCGCTCGAGCGGCGGGCCTGAACGCGCCCCGACTCCCGTTGGCGCGCCGCAACCGGCCGCGCGCGCCGTGGCACCGGCCGCCGACACAGTGCGCGTGCCCGATCCTGTCAATCCCCTCGACAGCGCGGCCGCCGCACAATTCGCGGTCGAGCTTGTGGCGACAAACACCACCGCGAGTGCAAATTTGTGGATTCGAGAACGCGGAATTCAGCTGGCCGGTCTTACAGTGTCGCCGGTCGTGCTGGGCGCCGACGGATCGCGCTGGCACCGCGTGATTGCCGGTGCGTGGCGTGATCGCGCGGGGGCGGACTCGCTGCTTGCCGCCCTGCGTGACGAGGACGTACTGCGTGCCGGCGCCGGCGCAGTGGTGCGAGTACCGTTGGCGTTGCTGCTGGAAACGGACGTGCCGCGCACTGCGGCGGCCGAACGCGTCTCGGCGATGGCCGTCCGCGGCGTGGCGGCGTATGCGTTGTTGCAGGACGATGGAAGCGTGCGCCTCTACACGGGCGCCTTTGAAACGGCCGCTGCGGCCGTGCCCCTCGACGCGGCGCTCCGCGCCGCCGGGTTCACCCCGCAGGTGGCGTACCGAACCGGGAGAACGTTCTAAGTGCGATTGACCAGACTCGAGCTGCACGGCTTCAAGTCGTTTGCGGATCCCACGGACCTGTCGTTCGACGCCGGCGTCACGGCGATCGTCGGCCCCAACGGGTGCGGCAAGTCCAACGTGTCCGACGCCGTCCGCTGGGTTCTCGGCGAGCAGCGCGCGCGCCTCCTCCGCGGCGCCAAGATGGAGGAGGTGATCTTCCAGGGCTCGTCCGCGCGCAAGCCGGTCAACATCGCCGAGGTGTCGCTGCACTTCTCCAACGAGGAGGGCGTGCTCCCGATTGCCTACCGCGAGGTCGTCATCACGCGCCGCCTCTCGCGCTCGGGCGAGAGCGAGTACCTGCTGAACCGCACGCCGTGCCGCCTGCGCGACATCCACGACCTGCTGCGCGGCACGGGGCTGGCCGCCGACGTCGGCGTGGTGATCGAGAGCAAGATGATCGACGCGCTCCTCAGCGACCGCCCGGACGACCGGCGCGAGCTGTTCGAGGAAGCGGCGGGGGTGGGACTCTACCGCGATCGCCGCCGGTCCACCGAACGCCGGCTCGAGGAGACGAGCGGCGACCTCGCGCGCCTCGACGATCTGATCAACGAGGTCGGCAGCCAGGTGCGGTCGCTCGCGCGCCAGCGGAAGAAGGCGGAGCGCCACACCGAGGTGATGAAACGCCGGCGCTCGGTGGAGCTCACACTTGCCGAGCGCGAGATGGCATCGTGGATGGACGAGCTGACGCGCCTCGACGAGGAGCTGCTCGGCCTGCGCGAGCGCGCCCCCGAGGGCGAGCACCGCGTGCGGTCGGCCGAGCAGGCCCGTGACGCGGCGCATGCCGCCCGCGCCGCCGCCGACACGGGACGGCAGGAGCGCACGCGCGTGGCGATGCAGCTGCGCGAGTCGCAGCAGTTGCTGCAGCGCGAGGTCGCGGTGGCCGAGGAGCGCCACCAGAATGCCATCCAGCGGCGCGAACGCGCCGAGCAGGAGCGCAGCGAGGGCGCCGCGTTCGGCGACCGCCTGCGCGGCGAGTGGGATGCGGCGCGCGCCGAGGAGGCGAAGTGCGAGGCCGACGTGCGCGCCGCGGCGGAAGCGCTGCAGCGTGCCGTGGTGGTCGAAGAGGAGATGCGCGGCGGCGTGGCCGCGGCCCGCGACGTGCTGTCCGCCGCCGAAGCGGCCGTGCGCGACGTGCGCGATCGCATCCACCGCATCCAGCTCGAACGCGAAGGCGCGGAGCGCGAGGCGGGTGACGTGGCACAGCGCACCGCCGTGCTCGGCGGCGAACGCGAGCGCCTCACGGAGCAGCTGCACCTCGCGGAGCGCGAGTACGCCGCCGCCGCGGAGGCGCTCGCCGTGGCGCAGGGCGCCGCCGGGCAGGCGACGGGCGCGCTCGAAGCCGCACGGGCGCAGGCCCGCAGCTTCGGCGAACAGGAAGCGTCCGCCCGCGCCGATCTGCGCCGGGTCGAGGAGGAGCACACCGGCCTGCAGGGCAAGCTCAGCGCGCTCGAGGGACTCGAGCGCGAGCGCGTGGGACTCGCCCCCGCGGCGGCGCGGCTGCTGCGCGAGCGTGACCAGTTTGGCGAGGGCGCCGTGCTGGGCCCGCTCTCCGACTTCATCGGCGCCGACGCGGCCGCTGCCGCGCTCGTCGAGCGCTTCCTCGGCGCCACCGTACACGCCGTGGTCGTGCGCGATCGCGCCGTGGCGGACGCCGTGCGGCAGTGGCATGCGCGCTCCACGCCGGGCGCGCTGCTCCTGTTGCCGCTCGACGCGCTGGCCCTGGGCGACGAGGCAACGGACGCCGAGGAGCTGGCGGGACGCGTGCAGGCGGAGGGCCCGGTGCGCGCCTGGGTGCGCGCCCTGCTTGGCAAGGTCCGCAGCATGGACGACGGCACCGCGTTCGTGGACGCGCGCGGTGCGGTCTGGCTCCCCGGCACCGGCAGCGGCGCCGGCCCGCTGCGGCGCCGGGCGGAACTGTTCCAGCTCCGTGCCGACTTGCAGACCATCGGGGCGCGCCGTGAATCGGCGCTCTCGGCGCTGCAGCGCGTGCACGCCGAAGTGCGTGCGGCCGAGGGCGCAGCATCGGCCGCCGCGCAGGCGGACGGCGTGGCACAGCAGGAGGCACAGCGCGCCGCCGCGCTCCGCGACGAGCGTGAACGCACCGTCCAGCGGCTGCAGCGTGACCTCGCCGATGCCGAGGCGCTGGCGCAGCGGCTCGCGGCGCGGCAGGCGGAGCTGTCGGCGCGGGCGGCCGAGGGCGCCGCGCGCATCGAGCAGGAGGGCGACACACTGGCCGCCGCCGAGCAGCGCGCGATGGAAGCGCGTGAAGCGCTCGGCGTCGCCGAGGCGCGCCAGGATGCGGCCCGCGAGACCCGCGCCGCGGCCCAGGTGTCGCATGCACAGGCCGAGGCGCGTCGTCAGGTTGCCGCCGAGCGTGAAGAGCGCCTCGCGTTCGAGCAGGCCGGTGCCGCCGCACGGCTCGACGCGCTGACGCAGGAACTCGCTGCCATTGACGCGGCGGATGACGAGCTCGCACGGCAGATGGCCGCCTGGCGCGATGACCTCGCCGGCCGCACGCTGTCGCTGACGTCGGCGGAGCAGGCGCTGGAGGAGGCCGAGGCGGCGGTGCGCGCGGCGGACGCCGCGCTGGGCGGCGCCGAGCACGACCTCGACGCCACCCGCCGCGAGGTCACGGCGGTCGCCGAGGCCCTGCACCAGGCCGAGCTGCGGCATACCGAGCTGGGCGGCAAGCGCGCCGCCATTCGCGAGCGGCTCGAGGCCGAGTGGCGCAAGCCGCTCGAGGAGCTGCTCGCCGATTACGTGGCGCTCGACATCGACGACGAGGCGCTGCGTGCCGAAGCCGAGCAGCTGCGCGCGCAGCTCGAGGCCCTCGGCCCCGTCAACGAACTCGCCATCGAGGAGCACGACGAGACCGTCAAGCGCCTTGAGTTCCTCACGACGCAGCGCACCGACCTGTCGGACGCGCAGAAGGCGCTGCAGCAGGCCATCCGCGAGATCGACACGACGGCGCGCGAGATGTTCCTGAAGACGTTCGCCGAGGTGCGCGAGCACTTCCGTCGCATCTTCATGACGCTCTTCGGCGGGGGCGAGTGCGACCTGCGGCTCGAGAACCCCGACCTGCCGCTCGACTGCGACATCGAGATTCACGCGTCGCCGCGCGGCAAGCGCACACAGCGCATCCACCTGCTCTCGAGCGGCGAGCGCGCCCTCGTGGCGCTCTCCCTGCTCTTCGGCATCTTCCTCACCAAGCCCAGCCCCTTCTGCCTGCTCGACGAAGTGGACGCACCGCTCGACGACCAGAACGTGGGACGCTTCGTGAAGATGCTGAACGAGTTCAAGGTGAACACGCAGTTCATCGTCATCACGCACAATCCGCGCACCACGACCGAGGCGGCCGACGCCGTCTACGGCGTGACCATGCAGGAGCCCGGCGTGTCGTCGCTGGTCAGCGTGCGCATGACGGGAATGCCGGTCGACGAGGACGCGCCGGAGGGTACGCCGGTTTCGTGAGGCGGGCCGGCGTCGCCTTCGCTCTGCTCGCGGCGCTGGCCGCGGTCGCGCCCGCTGTCGCGGCCGCGCAGCGGTCGGTGACGGTCATTGCCCCCGCTGACAACCCGCTGCGCGACGGCCTCCCGGCCTTTACGGTCGTCGGGTCGGGTTTCTTGCCGTCCGACCTGCCGCTGCGGTTCACGCTGCAGATCGCCACCAACGTCTCCTTCGCCACGGGGCTCCTCAGCGACACGACCGTCTCGGGCACCGGCGTGAGCCAGGTTGTCGTGCCGCGCCGACTGCTGCCCGAGAAAAGCACGGTGTACTGGCGCGGCGTCATCACCACCGCGGCAGGCCTGCAGGTCAATTCGGCGATCACCGGCCCGGTCAGCACCGCGACGTGGCTCACCCTCGTGTCGCCAAACAACCCGAACGGGTCGGTGGTCTACTCGAACCGCCCGGCGTTCACCTGGAGCTCAGCGCGCATCCATGCGTCAGCCGGGCGCTGGCAGTATGAGATTCGCGTCAGCGACGCGAGCGGCAACCCGGTGCTCGTTGGGCGGCTGGACGACACCGTCTACGTGCCGGTGCGCGACCTCGAGGGCAACACGTCATATCGCTGGTCGGTGTCGGCGTGGATCCCCTCGTCGGGCGATTCCACGCGCGTCTTCAGCGCAGCATCGGTCGTCGTGCTCGACCCGTCGGTGCCGCCGGCGACGATCCTCTTTCAGAACTTCCCCAACCCGTTCCCGAACGCCCGCGTCGGCGCGACCTGCATCTGGTTTGACCTTCGCTCGGCCTCGCCGGTGGAGCTGCAGGTGCTCGACCTGCGCGGCAACCTGGTGCGCTCGGTGATTCCGGGACCGTCCTTCCCCTCGTCCACCACGTTTGCCGCCGGCCGTTACGGCCGCGCCAGCGAGGGAAGCAACACCGGCTGCGACCCGCGCCTCTCGTGGGATGGCACCGACGACTCGGGTCGGGCCGTGCCGACCGGCGTCTACCTCATCCGGCTGCGCGCGGATGGCGTGGAGACGTTCCGGAAGGCGCTATTCAAGGGGCGGTGAGGAGGGGTGCAGGGGTTTGGAAGGAGGGAGGAGTGGAGAGAGGGGTGAGAAGAGAGGGGGCGGGCGGTCCCCTGCGCGGCGAGCGGTTTTCCTCCTCCCCCTCCCTCAGCACTCCACTCCTCACTCCTCTTTACCCCCTGCACCCCTCCTCCGCACCATATATTTCGTTTCCGCCGCCTCCGGCGGTCTGAATCAGCACTTGGAGCCAGGACATGCTCGTCGTCATGCAGGCCACCGCATCACCAGCCGACGTCCAACGCGTGTGCGACGCCATCAGCGAGATGGGGTACCAGCCCCTGCCGATGCCGGGCGCGCAGCTCACCACGGTGGGCCTCATCGGGAATGATCGGCGCGTGGACGGCTCGCATATCGAGGCCCTGCCGGGCGTGGCCGAGATCATCTACGTCTCGAGTCCGTACAAGCAGGTCTCGCGCGAGTGGCGGCCGGCCAACACGCTGGTGACCATCGCGCCGGGCGTGACCTTCGGCGGATCGGACGTGCCCGTAATCGCCGGGCCGTGCTCGGTGGAGAGCGAGCAGCAGATCATCGAGGCCGCGCACACGGTGCGCGCCGCGGGCGCGGTGGCCCTGCGTGGAGGCGCCTTCAAGCCGCGCTCCTCGCCCTACTCGTTCCAGGGCATGGGCAAGGAAGGCCTCGAGCTGCTGCGGCGCGCCAAGGCCGAGACGGGGCTCGCCATCGTCACCGAGGCCATGGACGACGAGGGGGCCCAGCTCGTGGCCGAGTACGCCGATTGCATCCAGATCGGCGCGCGCAATATGCAGAACTACTCCCTGCTCAAGACGGTCGGCAAGCTGCGCACGCCCGTGATGCTGAAGCGCGGCATGGCGGCCACCGTGCAGGAGTTGCTGCTCAGCGCCGAGTACATCCTGGCCGAAGGGAATGACCAGGTGATCCTCTGCGAGCGCGGCGTCCGGACGTGGGATCCGTCCTCCCGCAACATGTTTGACCTGAACGCGATCCCGGCCGTGAAGAAGGCCTCGCACTTGCCGATGATCGCCGACCCGAGCCATGGCACGGGCGTGCGCGACCGCGTGGGGCCGATGGCGCGCGCCGCCGTCGCCGCCGGCGCCGACGGCCTGCTGATCGAAGTGCACCCAGATCCGAACCGCGCCCTCAGCGACGGCGCGCAGTCGCTCTTCCCGCAGCAGTTCACCGAGCTCATGGGCGAACTCGTCCCGATCGCCGCGGCGATCGGCCGTCGCATCACGACCCCCGGCGCGCGGTGATGCAGCGCGACCGGCGCGAGCTCGTGGAGGCGCGCCGCGGGTGGCGCGTCCTCGCCCGGCGGGCGGAGCGCCGCGTCGAGGGCTGGCGCGCGGGGTGTCGCGTCATGGTGGGCGCGCTCACGCTGGCGGCCGCGACCGCCGACGCAACGGCGGGCGCCCAGGCGCCGCGTGATACCGCGGCCGCGATGCAGCTCTACCGCGCAGCCGCCGCGAAGTTCGCGGGGGCCCGGACGATGCGCGCCGGCTTTGAGCAGACGCTCCTCAGCCCGCTGAGCGCCACGCCGCGCACGTCGCGGGGCGAGTTGATGCAGCGTCCACCCAGCCGGTTCGCATTCCGCTTCACCGAACCCAAGGGAGACGCCATCATCTCCGACGGCGAGGCGCTGTGGGTCTACCTGCCGAGCACGGCCAAGGGCCAGGTGCTCAAGCTCCCGCGCGAAGTGGGCGGCGCGTTCGACGTCGTGGCGCGACTGCTCGCGAATCCCGGCGACCGGTCGCAGGTGCGCGTCCTCCCCGAGACCGAACGCGTCGGGGGCAAGGCGGTGACCGTGTTCGCGCTGACGCCGCGCGCGGAAGGCGCGCCGTTCGAGTCAGCCAAGGTCTGGATCGGCGCCGACAAGCTCGTGCGGCAGATCGAAGTGGTGGAGCCGGGCGGCCTGCGCCGCCGCATGCGCTTCATCAACATGCGCCTCGGCGTGGCCCTGCCCAGGCGGGCCTTCGTTTTCGAGGTGCCGGCCGGTGTGCGCATCGTGGACCAAGCCGCCCTGATGGGCGGCGCTCCGTCGCGCCGGCCCTGAGCCCAGCGGGCGCGCATCACGCGCCGTAGAATTGGGTCACTTCGCCGGTGGGCGCGACCCCTCCGCCGCCGGCCGCCCCGCGCTCTAATTGTCCGAGGTTTACATGCGCCTCTGCACGTCCCTTCCCGCCTTCGCCCTTGCCGCGCTCGCCTCGAGCGCCGCCGCGCAAGGTCCCGCGCTCGCCACCACGCCCGAGCTGTGGCGTCAGGTGGAGATCATCCGTACGACCACGGGAGTCCCGCACATCCGCGCCGAGAACCTGCGCGCGGCCGGGTACGCCCTGGGTTGGCTCATGCTCGAGGACTACGGGCCGCGCACGGCCATGGGTGTGCTGCGCTCCGCCGGCCGCATGGGGCTGGTCTTTGGACGCGACAGCATGGCATCGGACTTTCTCGAGCGCATCACGCAGGCGCGCGCCGTCGAGAACTATGTGAAGCTCGAACCCGGCACGCGGGACGTCTACGAAGGGTTCGCCGCCGGCCTCAACCGCTACATCGCGCTGCACCGCGACGAGTATCCGGCCACGATGCCCGCCGACTTCACCGGATACGACATCCTCGCCGGCGACATGGGAGGCCCATCCTACGCATCGGTGCGGCGGTTCCTCACCGCCCTCGATCCCAGGCAGTTCCCGCCCGACGCGCCGCGGCGCCCGGGCGCCTCATCGAGTGAAGGCGAGGACGACGAGTGGGCGCGCGACAACGTCGGCTCCAACGCGTGGGCCTTCGCCCCCAGTCGCACCAGGAGCGGCAAGGCCATCCTGCTGCGCAACCCGCACCTGAACTGGAACTCTGGCTACTACGAAGCCCAGCTCACCGTGCCCGGACAGTTCGACTTCTACGGCGACTTCCGCATCGGCGGACCGCTCACCCTGATCGGCGGCTTCAATGCGCACCTCGGCTGGGCGACGACCAACAACGCCCAGCGGCTGCAGGAGTTCTACGCGCTCGACGCCGACCCCGAGCGCCCTGACCACTACCGCATCGACGGGACTTCGCTGCCGTTGCGGCGCGAGCTCGTCACCGTGCCGTATCGCGATGGCGCAGCCGTCTCGACCGAGACGCGGGAGTTCTGGTTCACGAACGCCGGTCCCGTCATCCACCGCGCCAACGGCAAGATCTACATCCTCAAGACGGCCAACGACGGCGAGTTCCGCAATGGCGAGCAGTTCCTTCGGTTGATGCGCGCCACGTCGCTCGCCGAGTGGAAGGCGGCGATGCGCCTGCGCGCGCGCGGCACGTCGAACTACACCTACGCCGACAAGGCCGGCAACATCCTGATGGTATGGAACGCCACGCTGCCGCTGCTGCCGCACGCGACGGGCGGGGACACGCTGGCGATCCCGGTGCAGCGCACGAGCGACATGTGGACGCAATACGTGCCGTGGGACTCGCTGCCGCAGTTCCTGAATCCGAAGGGTGGATACGTGCACCAGGAGAACAGCTCGCCGCACTGGACCAACGTGCGCGAGCCGGTGGACACCATCAACCGGTACCCGAACTTCGAGCGGCCGTCGCTTTCGCTGCGCAGCCAGCTCGGCCTGCAGCTCGTCGGCGGCACCAACAAGGTGACGCTCGAGGATGTGGTGAAGATGAAGCACTCGTACCGCATGCTGCTCGCCGACCGCGTCAAGCCCGACCTCATCGCGGCCGTGAAGGCGACCAACCCCACGGGCGACGTCGCCGCGGCGCTCGCGCTGATGGAGAAGTGGGACAACACCGCCGCGCCGGAGTCGAAGGGGGCAATGCTCTTTGAAGTCTGGTGGACGCGGTACGGCCAGGGGCTGGCCGATTCCCTGCGCTACGCCAAGGCGTGGACGTCGGCCGACGCGATGCGCACCCCGTACGGGCTCTCGCAGCCCACCCGGGCTGCCGAGGCTTTCGTGTGGGCGGTGGCGGAGACGGCGCGCCGCCACGGCGCGTACGACGTGGCGTGGGGTGACGTGCATCGCGTGCGTCGCGGTCCCGTGGATGTGCCCGTGGGCGGCTGTGGCGGCGCACTCGGCTGCTTCCGCGTGCTCAACTTCGCGCGCGATCCCGACGGCAAGCTGTCGGCGAACGGCGGCGACGGCTGGGTGCTGGCGGTGGAGTTCGGCGACACCCCGCGCGCCTACTCGGCGCTCGCCTATGGCAGCAGCTCGCGCCCCGAGTCGCCGTGGTACTCCACGCAGGCCGAGCTGTTCGCCAAGGGCGAGCTGAAGCCGGTGGCGTATACGGCGGCGGATGTCGAGAAGGCGGCGGTGGTCAGGTATCGGCCGGGGGAGCCGAAGTAGAAGGCAGCTCGGGAAGGTACACTTCCACCGTTGTGCCGACCCCCTCGGTGCTGTCAATGGTGACAAAGCCGCCGTATTGCTGCGCAATCGAGAACACCGTGGCCAGCCCGAGTCCCGTTCCCTTGCCCTCGGCCTTGGTCGTGTAGAACGGCTCGAAAGCGCGCGCCTTCGTCTCGGCCGACATGCCGTGTCCCGTGTCTTGCACGGACAGGCAGACGTAGTGCGTACGCGTGGGGTGGCGATCGTCCCGACGCGACCGCTCCATCACCTGCGCCGCGCGCGTCGCGATCATGAGCGCGCCGCCCGACGGCATCGCATCGCCGGCGTTGACCGCGAGATTCACCAGCACCTGCTCCAGGTGCTGCCGGTCCGCAAGGACAAGGTCATTGCGCGCTTCCAGCCGGCGTTGGACGGTCACCTTGCGCCCGACCAGCCGCGTGACGATGTCGCTGGCTGACTCGACGACGGCGTGCAGCGCGATCGGCCTCGCTTCGACCGGCTCCGAGCGGCTGAACGCCAGCAGCCGCGCGGTCAGCGAGCGCGCGCTCGCGGCAGCGCGCCGGATGGCCGCGAGATCGGGCCGCGCCTCGTGCGCCTCGGGCAGCGCTAGGTCCAGCAGCGCCGCCGAACCGTCAATCACCGTGAGCATGTTGTTGAAGTCGTGCGCCACACCGCCGGCGAGGCGGCCCAGCGCCTCCATCTTCTGCACCTGTCGCGTGCGCTCGCCCGCCAGCTGCTGCTCGGTGACGTCCTCGAGCACCGCCGTCGCGCCCTGCACCTCCTGCTCCGCACCCTTCACCGCGTAGACCCGGCCGCGAATCCAGCGGGTCGTCGCATCCGGCTTCCTGATGCGAAACGTCAGCGTGTCGTCTTCGCCTCCAGTGACCATGCCCAGGCTGGCCTCCATCAGGTGGCGGTCCTCCGGATGGACGGAGTTGATCCAAACGGCGGGGTCGTACGCGTGGTCGATCGGGCGTCCCCAAAGCGTGGCCCAGTTCGGCGAGACGTACTCGATGCGCAGCGGCGAGAGTCGCGCCTCGACGAACGCCTCGCGAATCTGCTCCGCGAGCCGCCGGAAGCGCAGTTCACTCGCGTGGCGCGCCTCCGAGGCCGCAATGCGCTCTTCCATTACCGCCGCGGGCACCAGTGCCGACAGGCTGGCAAGCGCCACGAAAATGTAGAGATGAATCACGAAGGCCACGGTGGACGGCGGCGCTGCACCGGGCGCCACGTGCAGGCGCGCCACGTCGAGCATCACGATGCTCGTGAGCACCGCTACTCCGCTCGCGGCCGCCCACGGCCCGAAGCGCAACGCCACCCAGATCAGCAGCGGGAAGACCGCGTAGCGCAGGCCGTCGGTCGTCTCGAGCACGGCGGGAATGGGCGAGGTGAGCGCCCACGTTGCGACGCCAATCGCCCCCAGCGTGATCGCCGCCTCTGCGACGCGCCGCCAGCCGGCAACCGGTCGTCTTCGCAGCAGCGGCGCCACGGTGATGACGAGTGGCGCGAAAGCCATCATGCCCAGCCCATCGCCCG
>JACREJ010000031.1 GCA_016218305.1 Gemmatimonadota bacterium
AAGGCCGTAGAGGCGCTTCAACCCATTCATCACGCTCAGTTGCTGACGTACCTCCGGCTGGGCAACTACCCAATGGGGTTGTTGCTCAACTTCGGCCAACCGACCCTGAAAGCGGGGCTCCGCCGTTTCGTGAACTCGCCCCAGCGCGGTCTCTTCGCGCCCCTTCGCGCCCGTCGCCCTTCGCGGTAGCAGTAGCACCAGCGTACCCCGTAGATTCTCGCACATGCCCACCGCCGACTCCCCCGCGCGCATCCGCGACGCCGAGCGCTTCGGCCGGGAGATCCTACCGGCGGTGTCGCGCACCTTCGCACTGTCGGTGCAGCTGCTGCGCGGCGAACTGGGACGCTCGGTGCTCTGCGCCTACCTGCTCTGCCGCATCGCCGACACCATCGAAGATGACGGGCATGCAACCCCCGAGGACAAGGCGCGCCTGCTTGGCGAGTTCCTCGGTTGCCTCGACGACGCCTCCACCGCCGATGCCTTCCCCGCCCGCGCGGCCGGCATCCAGGGCGACGCGGCGCACGTGCAGCTGCTGCGCCGCACCGACCTGGTCTGCGTGCTCTTTCGCTCGCTGCCGACCGGATCGCAGGACCGCGTGGCCCACTGGGTCCGCGAGATGGCGCGCGGCATGGCCGAGTTCACCCTGCGGCACCCCAGCGGGCTCCGCATCCAGACCATCGAGGAGTATCGTGAGTACTGCTACTACGTCGCCGGCACGGTGGGGTGCATGCTCACCGAGCTCTGGCGCGAGGACGGCCAGGTGCCGCCCGCGCGGTACGATGCGCTCTGGGCGCGCTGCACCAGCTTCGGCGAGGCACTCCAGACCGTGAATATCCTCAAGGACATCGCGACGGATGCGGAGCGCGAGAACGCGGTCTACGTGCCGGAGCGTACGCTGCAGGCCCACGGCGGGTCGCACGCGACTCTGCTCGATCCGTCGCGCATCGCCGAAAACCGCGCCGCCGTCGGCGAGTTCATCGCGCTGGCCTGGACCGACCTCGACCAGGCCTTCGAGTACCTCCTGCTGCTGCCGCGCCGCGCCGTCTCCATCCGCGCGTTCTGCGTCCTTCCGCTGCTCTATGCGTACGCCACCCTGCGCGAGCTCACGCGCACCGACGCGATGCTGCGTCCCGGCGGCGCGGTGAAGATCTCGCGCGGCGAAGTGAAGTCTCTCATGGTCGCCGGCCTCGCGGCGCTCGGCAGCAATGCGCTCCTGCGCCGCCTCGTGGCGTCCGTGCGCGAGCGTCCGTTTGCACCGCTCGCCGGACTGGCGGGGTGATGCATTGACGACGAGCGCGGGGTGGGACGACGGGGTATTGCAGGCGCCGGACGGCTTCCGGGGCGTCTTCCGCACGGACGATCGCGCGCGCGCCGTCTATAGTGAGAGCGCGGGCATCGCGCGCATCCTCCCCGATGCCGTCGCTGTCCCAGCCGACGCTGAGGACGTGGTGACGCTCGTGCAGTGGGCCGCCGCACGGGCCGTGCCGATCGTTGCGCGCGGATCCGCGACGTCCATGGCCAATGGCGCGCTCGGGCGCGGCGTGGCGCTCGACCTCTCACGACTCAACTGGATCGCCGCGGTGGACGCGGCGAACGCGCGGGTGGCCTGCGGCCCCGGCGCCCTGCGCGACACCGTAGACGCGGCAGCCCGGGCGCACGGGCTGCGCGTCGCGGTGGACCCATCGTCGGGCGCGTTCTGCACGATCGGCGGCATGGTGGCCACGAACGCCGCCGGGTCCCGCAGCGTGAAGCTGGGCGCGATGCGCCCCTGGGTGCACGGCCTCGACTGTGTGTTCGCCGACGGCACGCGCGCCTGGGTGCGGCGCGGCGAGCCGCGTCCCCGCACCGAGGTGCTGCGCACGTTCCAGCATGATGTCGCGCGCGACCTGCACGACCGCGGCGCGACGTTGGCGCGCCCGGGCGTGCGCAAGGAATCGAGCGGCTACGCGCTCGCCGACTACGCCCGCAGCGAAGACCTCGTGGACCTGCTCGTGGGGAGCGAGGGCACGCTGGTCATCTTCGTCGGCATCGAACTGGACCTCGCACCGGTGCCGCCGGCGCGCAACGCGGTGTTGGCTTCCTTCCTTTCGCTTGAGGAGGCCGTGCTGGCCGCCGGGCGCGCCACGGCGCTCGGCGCGAGCGCGGTGGAGCTGCTCGACCGCACCTTCCTCGACGTGGTGCGCGCCGAGGCGTCGGCACTGTCGATTCCGTCCGGCGCGGACGCGGTGCTGCTGATCGAGGCGGAAGGGGAAACGGCGGCCGACGCTGACACGCTCACGCTGCGACTGGCCGACGCCTGCCACCACGCGCGGGCCGCGCACGTCGTGGCGGCCCCGGACGAGCAGACGGCAACGCGCATCTGGCGCATCCGTCATGCGGCGAGTCCCATCCTCAACGCGCTCGATCCCAACCTCGCATCCATGCAGCTGATCGAGGACGGCGCCGTGCCGCCGGAGAGCTTCCCCGACTACGTGCGCGGCGTGCGCGCCGCGCTCGAGCGGCACGGGATTCGCGGCGTGATCTTCGGACACGCCGGCGACGCCCACGCGCACGTGAATGCGATGGTGGATGTGCGGCACCCCGACTGGCGCTCGCGCGCCCGCGCCCTGATGGATGACGTGACGGGGCTCGTGGCGCTGCTCGGCGGCACGCTCGCTGCCGAGCACGGCGACGGCCGGCTTCGCACGCCGCTGATGTTCCGCGTGTGGGACGCGCGCGCCATGGCGCTGTTCGCGCGCGTCAAGCAGGCCTTCGACCCGCTGGGCGTGCTGAATCCGGGCGTGAAGGTGCCGCGCGCCGGCGACGATCCATTGGCGTCCGTGAAGTACGATCCGACGCTGCCACCGCTGCCGGCGGACGCGCGAGCGGTGCTCGACCGCATTGTCCGCGAGCGTGACTGGGCGGCGTACAGGCTGGGCGAGCTGCCAGACGTCTGAGCGAACTGATACCGCGAAGGACGAAGGGCGCGAAGGACCGCGAAGGACGACAACAGCGTGGGGGAACTGCGGTGTCCACGCAGTTCCCCCGGTCGTTTCTTCGCGCCTCTTCGCGCCCTTCGTCCTTCGCGGTGGAAGTCCACGTGAGACTAGCCCTCACGCTTGGACATCACCCGCAATAAATTCCCCGTTCGCCACCCCTCACCACGCCTCCGATGCCGCATTTCTACACCGAGCCCAGGGTCACCGTCCTCGCGCGTCCCGCCTTTGCCGAGCCTGCGCACCTGCCGGTGGCGTGGCAGGGGGAGAGCACCGACGGTGAGCGGCTCGCGGAGTTCGCCGGCCGGCTCTGCTACATGAGCCAGAAGAACCCGGCGAGCCGGACGACGCGCGACTATCTGGAGAACATCAAGAAACAGGGGCACGGGTCGGTGCTCGAGCACGCCAACTATTCGCTGCTGCTCGAGGGGATCAGCCGCTCGCTGACGCACGAACTGGTGCGCCACCGCGCCGGGTTCGCCTACTCGCAGCTGTCGCAGCGCTACGTGGACGAGAGCGACGCAAACTTCGTCGTGCCGCCGGCGATCATCGGCGACGACGCGCTCGTGGCGCAGTGGAAGGCGCAGGTGGAAGCCGCACAGGCCACGTACGTGGCGCTGGTCGAGAAGCTCATGGAGCGCTACGCCTGGGTCGCCGACAAGGTGCACCGCCGCAAGATGGCGCGTGAGGCGGCGCGCGGCGTGCTGCCGAATTCCACGGAGACGAAGATCGTGGTCACGGCCAACGCCCGCGCGTGGCGCACGATGCTCGAGCTGCGCACTGGCGAGGGAGCCGAACAGGAGATTCGCCGGCTGGCCGTGCTGGTGCTGCGCACGCTCCAGGCCGAGGCGCCGGGGTTCTTCGCGGACTTCGAGGTGTACACGGCCGAAGACCGCGTCGAGTCGGCGCGGATCTCGTACCACAAGGTCTGATCGGCGTCGGCCCCCCCGACGCCGCCCACCTCCGTCGCCGCGGCGGGGCAAGGCCGGCCACGTCGGCGCGCGACGCCCTCGTCCTCTGCGCGCCGTGCCTCCCCCAGCGCGCGACGCCTGAAGTGCGTAACATAGAGTGACATCGCAGACGCCTTTGACGCACTTCTGACGACACCGTCGGAACGTCGCCGCCGGATTGCATTTCCTGCGCAGGTCATCTGCGGTGCTGCTCGTACCTTCGCGCACCTTCCGGTTCCGCACGGCATGCAGCTCACGCTCAGTACGCTCGGCACGCTACAGGCGTCGACCACCGACGCGCAGGGCACCACGCGCACGCTGTCCCGGGGCAAGCCCGTGGCGATGCTGGCGTACCTGGCGTGCATTCCGGGGCACAAGGCGAGCCGAGAGCACCTGTCCGCCCTGCTCTGGGGCGACGTCGACAGCGACGCCGCCCGGCAGAACCTGCGGCAGACCGTCTGGTACCTGAAGAAGAAGCTCGGGGATGGGTTGCTCGAGGTGAGCGGGGAGGTGCTGGGACTCGCGGCCACCTTTACTTGCGATCGCGACGAGTTTCTCGCCGCGGCCCATCATGCCGACTTCGTCGGCGCCGTGCAGCGTCATGCGGGCCCGTTCATCCCCGACTTCGCCGCCCCGGGCGCGTCGGAGTTCGAACAGTGGTGTGAGCTCGAGCGCCGGCGCGTGACCGTTACGTTCTTGCGCTGCGCGGATGCGCTCGCGCGGCAGTGGCTCAGCGAGGGGAAGTTCCGCGACGCGCAGGAACTCGCCCGGCGCGCGCGCGACGTCGACCCGATGGACCAGGCGACCTGGCGCCTGCTGCTCGAGGCACTCATCGCGGGAAGCGACGGGCTCGGCGCGGCCAGCGAGGCCGAGCATTTCGAGGCCTTCCTCGCGCGCGAGGAGCAGGAGCCAGACTCCGCGTCAGTGGCGGTGATGCGCGCCGCGCGGCGCTCCCCCGTTGCCCCGGCGCCCGATGCCACCGGGTACGCATCGTCGATTGCCGCCGAACTGGTGGGACGCGAAGCTGAGTTCAGCCATGTGCTCTCGGCGTGGGAGCAGGCGCGCAACGGAACGCCGCGCGTGATTTTGGTCGCGGCGGCCGCTGGCCTCGGCAAGAGCCGCCTCTTGCGCGACGTGCGGGCGCGGCTCCGCGGCTCGCGTTCCCGTTGCATCCTGGTGCGGGCCAACCCGGGTGACCGGCATCTCACCGACGGGTTCCTCGCCGAAGTCGCGTCGCAACTGGCGACGCTCAGCGGCGCGGCCGCGGTGTCTACCGGGTCGGCGGGCGTGCTGGTGGCGCTGGCACCGGCGCTGGCCTCTCTCTACGCGTCAGCGACCCCGGACAACTCCGAAGGAGAGGAAGCGGTGCGGCGGCGTGCGCTGGCCATGGTGGACCTCATTCACGCGGTCAGCGAGGAGCATGCGGTGGCGCTGCTGCTCGACGACCTGCACTGGGCCGACGACCATTCGGCGCGGGTGATCGCGGCGGCACTCTCCCGGCTGGAGCACGCACGGCTGATGGTCGTGATGACCAAGCGTCCCGTGCCCGACCCGCGCGCGCTCTTTTCGACCTTCGAACGGCTCGAGCTCCCGCCGCTCGACCTGGCGGCGGTGCATGCGTTCGTCTCCCACGCCGCGGAACTACCGTCGGCCCCGTGGGCGGACATCCTGCCGCAGCAGTTGCTGCTCGCCACGGGCGGGTCACCGCTGTTGCTGGTCGAGACGCTGCACGACGCACTGGAACAGGGGTGGCTGTCGTGCTCGGCCGTCGGTGTCTGGCAGTGCCCCGACCCATCGCGCGTCACGGCATCGCTGCGAGAAGGGAGCGCGGTGCGTCAGCGCGTCCTGCGCCTGTCGCCCCCGGCGCGCCAGGCGCTGCTCGTCCTCGCAGTGGTGGGGCGGCCGATTGAGGTGGACGACCTGTCGGCGATGGTCGGCGCGGAGCCGCGCGTGCTCGAAGAGCAGCTCGAGCTGCTCGAACGCGGCGGGTTCCTCACGCGGAATGCAACGCAACTGGTGGTGGCGCACGACGAGATCGCGGACGCGGTGATTGCCGCGTCCCTGGAGGACCAGCGGCGGACGGCGCATGCGAGCATCGCCCGCACGCTGCTGTCACGGGCGGACGACGAGTACGCCCTGCGGCGAGCGGCGGAGCATGCCGTTGCCGCGGGCGAGGACACGCTGCTGGCGATGGCGTGGCGGCGTTTCCTCGGACTTCGCCGGCGCGCGCGCGACCGGCGCGCGACGCGCAGCATTGCCGTGGATTTCCTCGGACTCGACGCCGCTTCGCCCAAGGTGCAGCAGTTGGTGGCGGCGACGCCGCTGTGGAAGCGGAAACGGGCGCGTTGGCTGACGGCTGCCGCGGCCGTGCTGGTCACGGCGTCGGCGTCCGTTGCCACGTTGGCGCGCCGTCCGGCCCCGCCGCTGACCTCCGACTTCACCTTTCTGACGGTCGACAGCGCGACGGGCGAACACCGGTACGTTGGCGTACGCATCCGCCCCGACGAACCGTGGGAAGCGGGCGTGCCGCTCGAGGCCACGGAGCTCGACTCCACGGCGTATCCGAAACGCCCGCCCGGGGCAAATGCGCTCCTGCAACGCGGGCCTGACGGAAAGCGCTGGTGGACTATGGTGACGGGGAGGGAGAACGGCGACGAGGTGGTTTGGATCGATTCGCTCGGCCGCATGCAGTTCCCCATGCCGAGTGCCGGCGACGATGTCGTCGAGAGCGTCTCTCCCGATGGTCGGCTCCTGCTCGCCTCGACCGGTCGGTTCGACACGATCACCGACCACCTGCAACAGGTCATCGTCGATCCGGAGCGTCGGACCGTGCGGCGTCTCACGAATTCGACGGAGGGGGATCGCGAAGGACGGTGGAGACCGGACGGCACTCAGATTGCATTCAGGCGGCACCATTTCTCCGTGGTGAGCAGCGACAGTCTATGCCTGGTGGACTTCGACGGAGGCAACGAGCGCTGCCTGCCGACCGAGGTTTCCGATCGCTGGGGCCTGATCGGTTGGCTGGACGAAGACCGCCTTCTGGTCAACGCATCCGACGGTCGTGTGTTCGGCGTGGACGCACGGAGCGGCGAGGCACGGCAGCTGACCGAGATGCGCGGGGCGTACTCGACATTCAACGGCTCGTTGCTGCTCTGCCGATGCGGCACGGCAGCAGATGCGAACCGCCTGTTCTACCTCGCGCCGACGTCCAACCCAGCGGCGGCGCGCCCGGTCCTTTACGAGGGCCGCCCGCTCGTGGGATACGGAATTGTCGCCGCGCCGCGCTACCCGGAGCGCCAGTGGCTCGCCACCCTGCGCCTCGTGCTTCCGACGGGTGGACTGTCGGTAGAGCACGCGCATCAACTGCGCGCCGATGGGCGTCGCGCGAACGGGGCGCCCGCGCCGTTGCATGATCTGCGCTGGACGTCGCGTGATACCACGGTGGCCACCGTGGACTCGCTTGGCCGCTTTCGCCCACGCCGTCTCGGCGCCACGTGGATTGTGGTCTCGGCTGGCGGCTGGCGTGTCGATTCGGCGCTGGCGCGTGTGACGCCCGCGACGTCCCACACGCTGGTGCGCGAGTTCTGGGACACGTCGTGGGTGACGCGTTGGCGCGCGTTTGGCGAGCCACGCCCGCGCCTCGTGGAGACGGCCATCGGACCCGCCTTCCTGCCGAATGGGGACGGCTCGTACCCGTCCGGGGCGTATCTGCCGCTGGTGATTCCGAGCGTCTCGGGCGCCGGCGTGGAAGCGGTGGTGAGCATGCCAATCACCCGTTCGCAGTGGCAGACCCTCAGTGTCTCACTCATGCCGGCGCGAGCGCTCCAGGGGCTGCGACGGTGGGACCACGTCACTGGCGACGCAGTGATGCCAGACGGCTACGTCTGCTGGGCCGTCTTCCCGGGAGGTGAAGGGGGGCGGGCGATTGAAACGGCGGCGTACGGCGGCCGCCAGAACGACGAGACGTACTTCGTGCCACCCGGGCTGTACAATGGTCGCTGGCATCGCGTTCGGCTGCAGCTGCTCCCCGACGGCCGCTGCGCCCTCGCCATTGACGGCCGTCCCATCGGCGCGCGGCGCGGACGAACTCCGCCTCCTGCTTCGGGCGTTTTCGTGCACGTCATCGGCAACTCGCGATTCAATGGGCGCCTCGTGGTGGGTCCGCTCGAGGCGTGGACCGGCGTCCGCGGCGGCGTGGACTGGACGCTCGTGGATGACGATTCAATGACCAGGAAACCGTAGCCGCGCGGACGCGAACAGCACTGATACCTCGAAGGCCGAAGGGCGCGAAGGACCGCGAAGAGACAATCGGGGGGAACTGCATCGTCTCGCAGTTCCCCCCAGTCGTTTCTTCGCGCCCCTTCGCGCCCTTCGACCTTCGCGGTTGAAGGTGGAGGTTACTCCTCCGCCTCCTCCTTCTTCTCCTTCTCCGCCTCCGCGATCACCTTGGCCGCCGCCTCGTGCGGCATCAGCTCATAGGCGTGGAACCGGTGCTGGAACGTGCCGCGTCCCTGCGTCATGGACTGGAGCTTCGTCGCATAGAGGTACAGCTCCGCCTGCGGCACGATCGCCTTCACCTTGGTCCCCAGCCCCTCAATGTTCTCGGACCCGAGGATCTGCCCGCGACGGCCGGAGATGTCACCCATCACGTCGCCGAGATAGGCGTCCGGAGTCAGGATCTCGACCTCGTGCAGCGGCTCGAGCAGCACCGGGCGGCACTTGGGCGCGATGTTCTTGAAGGCGAGGATGCCCGCCATCTTGAAGGAGGCTTCATTTGAATCCACCGAGTGCGAGGATCCGTCGAAGCACTCGCAGATGAAGTCCACGACCGGGTAGCCGGCGAGAATGCCGCGCTCCGAGGCTTCCTGCACGCCCTTGTCCACCGCGGGGATGTACTGGCGCGGGATCACGCCGCCCTTGATGGCATCGATGTACTGGTAGCCGGTGCCGCGCGGAGCCGGGCGCAGCTTCACCCAGCAGTCGCCGAACTGTCCGCGGCCGCCCGACTGCTTCTTGTGGCGTCCCTGCCCCTCGGCCGCCGCCGTCAGCGTCTCGCGATACGCAATGCGCGGCGTCTTCAGCTCTGCCGAGACGTTGAGCAGGCGCTTGAGCTTGGCCATCGCCACTTCGACGTGCCGCTCGCCCATGCCGCTGAGGATGGTCTCGTGCGTCTCCGAGTCGTAGTGCGTCTCGAACGTCGGGTCCTCGTCGTGGATCCGGTGCATCCCAACCTGCAGCTTCTCCTCGTCGGCATGCACCGTGGCGCGCACAGCGTACGTCACCAGCGGCGGCGGGAACTCGATCTGCGGCATGCGGACCGGGTGTTCCTTCGTCGAGAGCGTGTCGTTGGTGTGCGTGTTCTTCAGCTTCGCCACGCAACCGATGTCGCCGGGGAAGAGCCGCGGCACCTCGATGCGCTCGCGCCCCTGCGGGATCGACAGGTGCATGAGCTTCTCGGACACGTCGCGCGTGGCATTGAAGACTTCCTGCCCGTTGGCCACCGTGCCGCTGAACGTGCGGAAATACGTCACCTCGCCCACGTGGGGCTCGGCCATCGTCTTGAAGCAGAGCGCGGTGAACGGCGCGTCGTCGTTGGGATGGATGTCGACCGTCTTGGCCCCTTCGGCGCCCTTGAACGCCTTCTGCTCCTCCATCTCGTACGCGGAGGGCATGAGCTGCACGAGGAAGTCGAGCACCGTGCGCACGCCCCACGTGAGCTGGGCCGAGCAGCAGAGGAGCGGGAAGAGCTCCTGGCGCTTCATGGCCTGCTTCATGGCGGCCATCTCCTCGTCGCCCGGGATCTCCTCGCCGCTGAAGAAGCGCTCGAGGAGCGCATCGTCGGTGGCGGCGATGGCCTCGACCATCTCCTGATGGTACTTCTCGAAGCGGGCCCGCTCCGACTCGGGGATGTCCGTCTCGGTGTACTCGCCCGTCTTGGTGCCGGGGGCGAAGAGGTGCGCCTTCTTGGTGAAGAGGTTGATGATCCCCTTGAAGCCGAGGCCGGCGCCGATGGGGATTTCCACCGGGACGACCTTCGTCGTGAGGCGCTCCTTGATGGCCTCGTACGCCGCGTCGAAGTTGGCGTGCTCCTTGTCCATCAGCGTCACGGCAAAGAGCACCGGGTCGCGGCGGGTGATGGCCTCGCGGAACATGCGCTCGGTGCCGACCTCCACGCCGGCCGCGGCGGCCACCGTGATGAGCGCGCCGTCGGCGGCGGTAAGGCCGGCAATCGCGTCGCCCTGGAAGTCGAGGAACCCGGGCGTGTCGATCATGTTGATCTTGGTGTCACGCCACTCGGCGAATGCGCAGCCCATGGAGATGGAAAAACCGCGTTCGACTTCCTCTGGAGAGGTGACCGTCAACGCGGTTCCGTCCTTCACCTGGCCATGTCGCTTGCTGCTGCCGGACACGAAGGCGAGGGCATCTACCAGAGTAGTCTTGCCACTCGTCCCGTGTCCCACTACAGCGACATTTCTGATTGCCTCACTCCGGTACTCTTTCATCCAGCCCTCCGCCGGTTATTTCGGCGAGCGTTAATAGGTACGGGAGCATCCAATTAGTTCAGGCGGACGTCAAGGGTTGGCGACCCTGACGAGACTGTAGGGGATTGAGGAGGGGTGCAGGGGTTCAGGAGGAGAAAGGAGTGGAGAGAGGGGATGCGGGAGAGGCGGCCTCCTCTCGCATCCTCCTCTCTCCACTCGTCCCTCCTGCCAAGCCCCTGCACTCCTCCTCACACCCGAAAACACCTGCGGCCCGCCAAAGGCGGGCCGCAGTGCGCTTCCAAGAGGGGCTTAGTTCTCGTCCGACTCCAGATCGAACGTCAGCCCTTCCGCCTCGCGCATCACGGCGAGCACGGCCTCCGAGTTCGCCGCATGCGTGGCGAAGGCCGGCATCGGGGTGAACGAGAACGAGACCGCGCGGCGCGTCCCCTCGGGCCAGTCGGCCATCAGCAGGCCGCCCACGAGCCGACGGATCGCCTGGCCGCACTCCGACAGCAACGCCTGGGCCGTCTCGGCCAGCACCGCCAGCGGAATCTGCAGGTCGCGGGTCACCATCTCCCCGGTCATTTCGTCCCGCCAGGCCGCGTCACCCACCGCGCCGCGCTCGGGCCAGACCCCCACGTGCCGCACCGTGTCCACCCGATCGTCGGACGAGCGCCGCGACTCGAGCGCCGCGGCCAGCGCCAACGCCAGGGACTCCGGGCTGGGAATGCCATAGAGCGTCACCACTTCCCGTGATGGGCGTTCCATCGTCAGCGGCGAGGGCACCGAACTGACGTGCGCGAGCACGCTCGAGTGTTCGGGCGGCTGCTCCTCTACCATCACGAGAACATCCATGAAACCTCCAGGGGGCGATCCTTCATCTAGAATTACCTGCAAGGACCGGGCCGCGTCACCGCAGAATTGTCACGGGCCAGTCACGATCGCTCGGTCGCGTGACCCTCGCCTCTGTGTCGCTCATATCACGGACCGCTTGAGCGCGAAGGGCGTCACGCGCGGCCTTGCAGCTGGGCTCTTATACACCGAGGCACTGTGCGTTGCTCCATGCACAACGCATGACTGGCCGCCTGCTCGGCATTCCGCGCCGACGCGTTACCGCTTGACGGCGCGACATGCCGACGAGGGATTAACAGCGGGTACCCGGTGACGTCTGTCATCGCAGCCCACTTCCGAGCCATCCATGCGTTGCGCCGCCCCCTTCCTCGCCCTTGTCGTCGCCGGATGCTCCAGCGCCCTGCCGCGGCCGCTGCCGCCGTCGCCCGCGCCGCCCGCCGCCGACCTGCGCACGCAGACCGCGGATCAGCAGGCCGTGCACGCGCTGTCTCGGCTCACCTTCGGCGCGCGCCCCGGTGACTTGGAGGCGGTGCACGAGATGGGGGTGGACCGGTGGATCGACCGGCAGCTTCATCCGGAACGCATCGACGACGACAAAGCCGAGGCGTGGGTGCGGCAGTTCGAGGTGGTGCAGAAGACGTCAGCCCAATTGGAGAGCGAGTACCAGAACCCCGGGGCGCTGGTGAACCAGCTCTCCGCACGCAACACCGGCGGACTGACGCGGGACGATTCCCTGCTGCTGCGCCAGGCGCGGCTCAACCTGCGGCGCATCACCGAAGAGGTGCAGGCGGCGCGCGTGGGACGCGCCCTGCTCTCGGAGCGGCAGCTGCAGGAGGTCATGACCGACTTCTGGCTCAACCACTTCTCCGTCTTCGCCGGCAAGGGTATCCGCGAGCAGTACTACCTGGCCGACTACGAACACCGGGTCATCCGGCCGCTCGCGCTCGGCCGGTTTCGCGACCTGCTGGGGGCGGTGGCCAAGAGCCCCGCGATGCTCTTCTACCTCGACAACTGGGAGAGCGCGGCAGACAGTGCGCGCCCGCGCCTCGTGGACCCGCGCTCCCCGGTGGTGCAGCGCGCCGTACGGCGCCGGTTTCCCGACGCGGCGAACCCGCAGTCGCCCATGGCGCAGCAACTGCAGCGCCGGCTGCGCGCCGGGCTGAACGAGAACTACGGCCGCGAGCTGCTCGAACTGCACACGCTCGGCGTCGACGGCGGCTACTCTCAGCAGGACGTGATCAACGCGGCGCGCGCCCTCACCGGCTGGACCATCGCCGGTCCGCGGCAGGGCGGCGGGTTCACTTTCACGCCATTCATGCATGACGCAGGCGAGAAGCGGGTGCTCGGCCGGACGCTCAAGGCGGGACGCGGCGTCGAGGACGGCGAAGAACTGCTCGACATCGTCGCGCGCCACCCGAGCACCGCCCGCTTCATCGCATTCAAGCTGGCCCGCCGCTTCGTCAGCGACACACCGAGCACCGCTCTCGTGGAACGGGCCGCGGCCACGTTCACGCAGACGGACGGCGACATCCGCGCCGTGGTGCGCACGATCGTGACCAGCCCCGAGTTCTTCTCGCGGGAGGCGTTCCGGGCCAAGGTGAAATCGCCGTTCGAAATCGTGCTGAGCGCGCTCCGCGCCCTCGATGCGGCCCCCGACCGCACCGCACGCACCGCGCAGGTCATCGCCGGCCTGGGCCAGCCGATCTTCGGCCGGCAGACTCCGGACGGCTGGCCTGAAACCGCCGACGGCTGGATGGGGACCGGCGCGATTCTCAATCGCATCAACTTCGGGCTCGTGCTGGCTGCGGGTCGCGTGCCGGGAGTGAACCCGATGGCGTTTCCCGGCGTGGAGTCGCTGCGCCAGGCGCCGCGCGAGCAGCAGGTGGACGCCGTCGTGCAGGCATTCCTCGGCGGGGACGCCTCGAGCGTCACGCGCTCCGTGCTGCTGACGGGAAGGAACCCTCTGCTCGACGCCGCGGCGCCCAGCGATTCGTCGGCATCGATGCGTCCGACGCAGGCCGCCGCGACGGGGCGCGCCAGCGCCCCGGTGCCTCAGCTTCGCGGCCTCGCGCAGGTGGTGGGCCTCGCGCTCGGCAGTCCCGAATTCCAGCGGAGGTAGGTGCCGCCATGCAGCGACGCGTTTTCGTCCGCGATTCCGCCCTGGCACTGGTCACGATGGGGCTCAGCCCGACCTTCCTGCGCCGCACGGCCCTCGGCATGGCGCTGCCGCAGGGCGCGCGGGGCAAGATCCTCATCTGCCTGTTCCAGCGCGGCGCTGCCGACGCGCTGAACATCGTGGTGCCGTTCGGCGAGCGCGCGTACTACGGCATGCGCCCCGCCATTGCCATCGCGCCACCGTCCCGGTCGGCGGGTGGCATCGGCGCCATTGACCTCGATGGCTTCTTCGGTTTGCACCCGGCGCTCGCGCCGCTCAAGCCGCTGTGGGACCGCGGACTGCTGGCTCCCATCCATGCGGTCGGGAGCCCGAGTGCGACGCGGTCGCATTTCGATGCGCAGGACTACATGGAGAGCGCGACGCCCGACAACAAGGGGACGAGCGACGGCTGGCTCAACCGCTACCTCGCGACCTCGCGCACCTGCGAGCAGTGCGCGGCGACGCCATTTCGCGCCGTGGCGATGACGCCGCAGACGCCGCGCGTCCTGCAGGGAAGTGCGCCGTCGGTCGCCATGAACTCCGTCGCCGACTTCACGGTCCGCAGCGGCGGCGCGCAGGCCGCCCAGCTCGAGGCGCTGTATCGCACGGGATCGGCCGACCTGATCCACGGCGCTGGCACGGAGATGTTCGAGGCGGTGAAGATGCTGCGTGCCGCGAATCCCCAGCGATATCAGCCGGAGCACGGCGCCGCGTACCCTTCGACGCAGTTCGGCCAGCGGCTGCTCTCCATCGCGCAGCTCATCAAGTCGGGTGTCGGTCTCGAGGTGGCGTTCGCCGACATCGGTGGATGGGACACGCACGTCAATCAGGGAGGCGCCACGGGACAGCTGGCGCAGCTCCTCGGTGATTTTGGCGCCTCCATCGCCGCCCTCGTGACCGACCTCGGCGACCGCATGAAGGAGGTCGTCATCCTCACCATGTCGGAGTTCGGCCGCATGGCGCGGCAGAACGGCAGCGGCGGCACCGACCACGGCCACGCCGGTGCGATGTTCGCCATCGGCGGCGCGGTGAAGGGGCAGCGGGTCGTTGGACGCTGGCCGGGACTGGCGCCGGAACAGCTGTACGAGGGACGCGACCTGACGCTCACGACCGATTTCCGCGCCGTCTTTGCGGAGGTCGCGTCGCGGCACCTCGGGGCGACAAAGCTGGATGCGCTCTTTCCCGGGTACACGCCGGCCGCGATGCCGGGGGTGCTCCGGTAGGCGCGTCGAAGACGAGAACGGTGGCACGCTACAAATCGCGCAACGCACTCGGATAGATTCCCGGCATCATGCGTTGCACTCGTTTCTTCGCGCTGGCGGCGCTGCTCGTGGCGCGCCCGGCGCTGTCGCAGGCGCCGGCCCCGAGCCTGCCGTACAAGATCCCGGTCCTCCAGTATCACCTCATCGGCGACACGGACAGCCGGTGGAAGCGCTCGCGCGACGGGTTCCGCCGCGACTTGCAGCTGCTGTACGACCGCGGCTACCGGCCAATCACCGTTGCCCAGCTCGTGGATCGCAAGTTCGACATCCCGCCGGGCACGTCACCGGTCGTCATCACGTTCGATGACGCGTCCCCGGGACAGTTCTCCTACATCGAGCGGAACGGCAAGCTCGAGATCGATCCGAACAGCGCCGTGGGCATCTGGCTCGACTTCGGCCGCAAGCACAAGGACTGGAAGCCGCGCGCCACGTTCTGCCTGCTGCCCGCGGCGAGCGAGGGGCATGCGTTCTTCGGCGACACGGGCGTCGCCGGACAGAAGTCGGAGTGGCGCTTCCCCAAGCTGCGCTTCCTCGTGCAGCAGGGCTTCGAGCTGTGCAACCACACGCTCTGGCACGGCCGACTCGACAAGCGGAGCGACGCCGCGGTGCAGGAGCAGATCGGGCGCGGCCTGCTGGCCGTGGACTCGGCGGTCGCCGGATATCGCGTGCGCACGTTCGCCCTGCCGCTGGGCCTGTGGCCGAAGAATCGCGCGCTTGCACAGGCCGGCCGCTGGACCGACGAGAAGAGCGGGCGCGCGATCACCTATCGGTTCGATGCGATCCTCGAGGTGACCGGCGCACTGGCCGGCACGCCGTACGGCCCGGCCTTCAACCCGCTGTCGATTCCGCGCACGCAGGTGATTGGCGACAACCTGGCGAAGCTGCTCGATCAGATCGAGCGCAAGCGCTTCCGGCCGAGGTAGCCCCTAGGCGGGCGCTCGCGTCAGCGGCGGTTCCGCAGCGCGTCGATGGCCTGGTCGAGCGCGACTCGCTGGGCGGGATGCGGCGCCCGCTTGCGGAGTTCGCCGAACGTGTCGAGGGCGAGCCGGAGCGCCACCGGGTCGTCTTCCGCCGCGCCGACCGATGCGGCGTTGTCCGCGAGATTGGCGCGCGCGAGGTCGTCGTCCGGAAAGCGCTCCGTCACCTGCATCCAGCGCGTCATGCGCGCGCGCGGGTCTGACTCGGTGAGCGCCCAGAGATGCCAGGCCCCCCGGTGTGAGGGGTCGGCCGTGATGGCGCGCGACGCCAATTCACCGACCACGTCGGGACCCCGTCCCGTCAGCCAGTAGGCGTTGGCGAGGCGCACGAGAGCGCGCGCATGCTCGGGCTCGCGATCGACCACGACTTCCATCAGCGGGCCAAGCACTTCGGGCATCGCCGCGAATGCATCGGCCGCCTCGAACAGCTCGTCGGTGGGCGCCTGTCGCGCGAGCGTCGCGAGGGAATCGAGGAGGCGGGGCGTGCTCCCGTCTTCCTGATATGACGCAACGATGGCCGTGAGCTGCGTCAGCGTGCGATCGTGAGGGGTATGCATTGATTCCAATTTACCCGGTCGGCCCTGACGGGAGGGGTGTTGGAGGGTTGCGCGAAAGCCCCTCCCCCACCATACTCAACTCCAGTCGGTACTGCGCGCTGCGCACGCCGATGAATGCACCCCTCAGCCTCTGCCGCCCGTTGGCGGCACGCGACTCCGGCGCTGAGCGCCGCGAGTGACGGTGTGTCCGTTCGACCCTGCCGGGCCTCGTGACGTTCCGTGGCCTGGGATGCCGAGGCGCCTTGAGCGCCCAGTCTCGTCCGCTTTCAGCAAAGGTTTTCCATTCAGCGCGCCACGGGTGCGCGCAGTCCGTGGAAGTCACGGGCCCTTGTCCCAAGAGGAAGCAGTCGGAGTGCCCACTCCCAGCCTGGCCGGACCGCGTGCGCGCGGTGCAGGCCCCTATCGTTTTCGAATCAACTCACAGACAGACGCATGAGCGAGAATCGTCGTCCTCGCCGTCGCGGCCGCCCGGCGCGTTCGCGCGGGCAGACCGCCCCCGAGTCCACATCGGCTGAGCCCGATCCGTACCTCGATACCGCCGCCTCCGAGGCACCGGCGGCGACCGAGGCTCCTCCTCCGGCGCCGGAAGCTGCCCCGGCAACACCGGAACCCACTCTCGAGGCTGCGCCACCGAGCGCACCTGTCGAGACGGGATCACCCGACGGAAACGGCTCCGGGCGTCCCCAGTTTGACGGGCGGCGCGAGGGTCGCGACGGACGCGAGGGCAGAGAGGGACGGGAGGGGCGGTTCGGCCGGCGCGGTCGCCGGCATCGCGGACGCAACCGCGGCGGCGAGCCGAATCAGCAGCAGGGCGGAGGGGGCGGCGGCGGTGGTGCGCCGCCGCAGCCGATCATCGCCGACGGCGACACGATTGGCTGGTACGATCCGTCGCGCGACGCCGGCTTCATCCGACGTCCGAACGCGAGCTACCTGGAAGATCAGGGCGACGCGTACATGCCGGCGTACCTGGCGCGGCAGTTCGGACTCCGCAAATCCGACGAAGTGCGCGCCACGACGGGGCGCGATCACCGCGGGCGCTCCACCTGCGTGGACATCCTCTCCATCAACGGGCATGATCCGGCCGAGGCGGCACGCCGCCCCGACTTCGCGTCGCTCACGGCGAGCTATCCCGACCGGCGCCTGACGCTCGAAACCGGCCGGCCGGCCAAGGTCGGCCCCGAGCTGACCCGCCGCTGCATCGACCTCATCGCGCCCATCGGCTACGGACAGCGTGCGCTGATTGTCGCGCCGGCCCGTGCCGGCAAGACCATGCTCCTGCAGGCCATCACCGAGGGCGTCGCGCTCAAGCACGCCGACGCGACCCTCCTCATCCTCCTCGTGGACGAGCGCCCGGAGGAAGTGAGCGAAGCGATCTCGTGGGGCGTGGGCGAGGTAATCGCGTCGTCCTTCGATCAGCCGGCCCGTCGCCACGTCGAGGTCACCGAAATGGTGCTCGAGCGCGCGCGTCGCCTGGTGGAGCTGGGCAAGGACGTGGTGATCGTGCTCGATTCGCTCACGCGCATGGCGCGTGCGCACAACACCGCCGAGCGCGGCACCGGTCGCACGATGTCGGGCGGCCTCGACACGTCGGCGATGGCCAAGCCGAAGGCGTTCTTCGGCTCGGCGCGCAACATCGCGCCGGAGCATGGCGGCGGCTCGCTGACGATCATCGCCACCGCCCTCGTGGAAACTGGCTCGCGCATGGACGACGTGATCTTCGAGGAGTTCAAGGGCACGGGCAACTGCGAGATCAAGCTCGACCGGGGTCTTGCCGAGAAGCGCATCTTCCCCGCCTTCGACATTGCGAGTTCCGGCACGCGCCGCGAGGAGAAGCTGTACAAGACGGGCCAGCTCGACGCGATCTACAGCCTGCGTCGCGGCCTCCAGCAGATGCCGCCGCAGGCGGGCATGGAGTGGCTCATCAAGCGCATCGGCAGCACGCCCGACAACGACACGCTGCTCGCCGGGCTGTTGTAGCCAATCAGGCGATGGAACGAGCCGAGGGCCCGAGACGCCGTCTCGGGCCCTCATCGCATACGGGCCAATCGGTGCCTACTTGGCCGCGCCCAGCTCCTCGAACAGCGAAGCGATGGCCCGCATGCCGAGCTTGAAATTGTCCACGCTCATCCATTCGTCGGGCGCGTGGGCGTTCTCGCCCGGCAGGCCAAAGCCCATGAGGAGCACCGGCACGCCGAGGATGCGCTCGAAGTCCCCAACGACCGGAATGGAGCCGCCCTCGCCCGTCACTTCGGGCGTGCGTCCGAACGCCGCCGCCAGCGCCTTCTTGGCCGCCTCAAACAGCGGCCCCTCGAGGTCGGCACGCCACGGCTTGCCGCCGTGCAGGTGCGTCACCGTGACCTGCACGCCCTTGGGCGCCACCTTGGCCACGTGGGCCTTCATCAGGGCCTCGATCTTCGCGGGGTCCTGCCTGGGCACGAGGCGGCAGCTGACCTTGGCCATGCTCACGCCCGGCAGCACCGTCTTGGCGCCCTCACCGGTGTATCCGCTCAGCAGGCCGTTCACTTCGCACGTCGGACGCGTCCAGAGCTTCTCGAGCACGGTGAATTGGGGCTCGCCGCCCAGGGACGTCGCGCCGACTTCCTTGCGGAAGTTCTCCTCGTCGAACGGCAGCTTGCGCATGCCGGCGATCACGTCGGGCGGGAACGGCAGCACGTCGTCGTAGAAGCCGTCGATCATGATCTTGCCGTTGGCGTCGTGCATCGTGGCGAGGATGCGCGCGAGCGCCATCGCCGGGTTCACCACGGCACCGCCGTACGAGCCGGAGTGCAGGTCCTGCGCCGGGCCGCGCACGTTGATCTCGAAGTAGGCGAGCCCGCGCAGCGAGCTCAGGATGCTCGGAATGCCCGGCGCGAACATCGACGAGTCGGAGATCACCACGCCGTCGCACGCCAACCGTTTCTTGTTCTTCTCGATGAAGGGCGCGAGGTTCTCGCTGCCGACCTCCTCCTCGCCTTCGGCGATGACGATCACGTTGACCGGCAGCTTGCCGCGCACCTCGAGCATCGTTTCAAGCGCCGCGATGTGCGCGAAGAGCTGTCCCTTGTCGTCCACGCTGCCGCGGGCGTAGAGCTTGCCATCGCGAATGGTCGGCTCGAAGGCGGGCGTGGTCCAGAGGTTGAGCGGCTCGGCCGGCTGCACGTCGTAGTGGCCGTAGACCAGGAACGTGGGCGCGCCGGCCGGCGCCTTGCGCCACTCGGCCAGCACCACCGGGTGTCCGGGCGTCGGGCACGTCTCGACGGCAAAGCCCATCTTCTCGAACCGTCCGTGCACCCAGGCGGCGGCACGCTGCGTGTCGGCGTTGTGCTCCGCTTTCGCGCTGACGCTCGGAATGCGAAGGAAGGCAAAGAGGTCATCAAGCAGCTGCGCTTCGCGTGCGGCAAAGCGTTTTTCGAGGTCGGCCGCAATCGTCATCGAGACTCCGGAATGGACGGTGTGGAATGCCCGGGCCAGCCGCCGCGCCAATCACGGAGCAGCCAAGCGCGCTGTCGGCCGAGCAGGAGCCCGTGGGCGGTGCGCACCACGGGAGGCCCTTCATCAATGCGTGAAAAATACGGCGCCAGCGCCACGATGGGTGCCGGTTCGGTCGTGGACTCGTCGAGGATGAGCACGAGCACGTCGCCGGGCACCGCACGCTGCCGGAACCCGGCCCACAAGTCGTACTGGTTGCGGCGCCCCCCGAGGTTGGTCGCAAAGACCCGCAGCGTGTCCGTGCCCGGGCCGCGCAGGCCCCACGCAAGTTGCGCGGCCTGCTGATAACGATCGGCCGCCACCCAGACAGTGCGGGGCGTCGGCTCGCCTCGTCCGGCGTGCTGGCCGGTGCGCACCACATCGGAGACGCTGCCCGCCACGGCATCCCAGCCATACGCCTGGCTCACGGGATCGCGGCCCGGGCGCAGGCCGAGCCGGGGTGCGAGCAGCGTGGCGGCGTCCACGTAGACCAGCACGACCAGCGCGCCACCCAACCAGAGGCCGCCGCGGAGCCAGGCTCGGCGGGCCCCGTGTGCGGCCTCCACGGAAAGCAGCAGGATGGCCGGCAGCCACGCCGAGGCCGGCCAGTTGGCTTCCACGTTCTTGCGCGTCGCACTCCAGGCGAAGAACAGAAGCACGAAGACACTGACCGTGCCGAGCATCCGCATCACGGCGTCGTCGCCCTGGCGCAGGGCGCGCCAGATGGCGCCGACGAGGAGCACGAACAGGATGGGGGAGGTGAGCCCCGCCTGCCCGCCAACGAGGTTGAGTTCGCGGTTCAGCACCGCGCCAAAACCAGCCTGCTTGGGCGCGCCGAGTCCGTGCCCGAGTTGGAAGGCGAAGGACGTCCAATCGTGCGTGGCATTCCACCAGAGGTTCGGCGCAAGCACGAGCGACGCCACGCCGACGGCCACCCACGGACCGGGTTCACGGAGACGCGCACGCAGCGGGGCGTACAGCGCGCAGGACACCGCGATCGCGGTGGGGACGAGGACGGCCGTGTACTTCGAGAGCATCGCCACGCCGATGGCGACGCCCGCGATGCTCCACCACCGGAGCGACGCGCGAGATCCAACGGGCGATTCGAGCGCCTCCACGACCGCATGCAGCGTCCACGCGAGCGCGCAGAAGAGTGGGGCGTCCGGCGTGGCAAGCACGTATCCGGCGGCGGCGAGCGGCAGGCAGGCGAAGATCAGCGAGGCCCACAACGCCGCTTCGTCCCCACCCAGCCGGCGGGCGGTGCGCAGCAGCGCCAGGCCGGCCAGCCCACCCGCGAGCACGGAGCCAAGGCGCACCCCGAACGGCGTATCGCCGCCCAACGCCACCAGCCAGGCAATGGCCGGCGGGTGGTCAAAGTAGCCGGCGGCGAGTCGGCGGCTCCACTCCCAGTAGTACGCCTCGTCGTTCGTGAGCGGCACGAGTGCGGCCATGACCAGCCGCACCGCGGTGCCGGCCAGCAGGATCTGCCAGGCCCGGGTCCACGGTTTGCCGACAGGAGACGAGGCGGATGCGAAAGTGGTCATGGAACGGACGCAAGGATCAATGACATTAGCTTGCAGAATCTACGCTCCCGCACCTCTTCCCGCCCCCGACGCCACCGTGCCCAATCGCCTCGCGCTCGAGACCTCCCCGTACCTCCTGCAGCACGCGCACAATCCCGTGGACTGGCACCCGTGGGGCGATGACGCCTTCGCGCGCGCGCGCGCCGACGACAAGCCGGTGCTGCTGAGCGTCGGCTACGCCGCGTGCCACTGGTGCCACGTGATGGCGCACGAGTCGTTCGAGGACGCGGAGACGGCGGCGCTGATGAACCAGTGGTTCATCAACGTGAAGGTGGACCGTGAGGAACGCCCCGACGTCGACGCGATCTACATGCGCGCCGTCCAGGCACTGACGCGGCAGGGAGGCTGGCCGATGACGGTCTTCCTGACGCCCGATGGTGCGCCGTTCTACGGCGGCACGTACTTCCCGCCCGATGACCGGCACGGACTCCCGTCCTTCCGCCGGGTGCTGGCGAGCGTCGCCGAGGCCTGGCGCACGCGACGGGCCGAGATCGCCGACGGTGCCACGGCGATGTTGCGCATCTACGACAACCCGCCCGCGCCACCGCGCGCCCCGGTCGGCCCGTCGCTCATGCACCGCGCGGTGCACGCGGCGCTCGCCCGATACGACCGGACGTACGGCGGGTTTGGCGGCGCACCGAAGTTCCCGCCGACGATGACGCTGGACTTCCTGCTGCGGCGCTGGGCGCGCACGGGAGACGACGCGCTGCTGGACGCGGTGCGGCACACTTGGGACCGCATGGCCCACGGCGGCCTGTTCGACCAGCTGGGCGGCGGCTTCCATCGCTACACCGTGGATGGCGAGTGGCTCGTGCCGCACTTCGAGAAGATGCTGTACGACAATGCGCTGCTCGTGCGGCTCGGCGCGCACCTCTGGCAGGCCACGGGCGATCCGGAGGTCCGTGCGGTGACGGAGCGCACGCTGGCCTGGCTCGCGCGCGAGATGACGTCGCCGGAGGGCGGATTTTACGCCTCCCTCGATGCCGACTCGGAGGGGCATGAGGGGCGCTTCTACGTCTGGTCGCTCGACGAATTGCAGCAGGTGCTCGGCGCGGATGCCGCGCCGCTCGCTGCCTACTGGGACGCGACCGCCGCGGGCAATTTCGAAGGGCGCAACATCCTCTGGTGCCCGAAGCCGGCCGGTGCCTTTGCCGCATCACGCGCTCTCGACCTCGCCGCCTTGCAGGCGACCATCGCGCGCGGTCGGGACGCGCTGCTCGCCGCGCGCGACCGGCGTGCGCGTCCGGCGCGCGATGACAAGGTCATCGCCTCCTGGAACGGGCTGATGCTGCGCGGCCTGGCGGAGTGCGCGCGGGTGTTCGGTGAGCCGAAGTGGCGGGTGTTGGCGGAGCGCGCGGCCGGATTCCTTGCCGATACCATGGTCCGCGACGGACGTGCGTTCCGTGTCTTCGCCGGCGGCGAGGCGCGCATCGGCGGCTTCCTCGAGGATCACGCGGCGCTTGGCCTTGGCTTCCTCGCCGTGTACGAACTGACGTTCGACGCGCGATGGCTCCACGAGGCGCTCGCGCTCACGGACGCGTGCGAGCGGCACTTCTGGGACGACGCAACGGGTGCCTTCTTCGATGCCGCGGCCGACGCACCGCCGCTGGTGACCCGTCCGCGTGACACATACGACAATGCGATGCCGTCCGGGACGTCGCTCGCCGTCGAGCTGCTGCAACGCATCGGCACGCTGACCGGAGACACCGCGCGCACCGCACGGGCTCAGGACGTGCTGTCCTCGCTGGCGGAGTACATGGGATCGGCGCCGCTCGCCTTCGGGCACCTCCTGGGCGCGGCCGACTTCGAGACCGACGGCGACGTGAGCGTCGTGCTGGCCGGGACGCCGGGCGCCCCGGACTTCGCGCGGCTCGAGCGCGCGCTGGCCGCCCGCTATGTGCCGTCGCTGGTCATCGCGGGCGGCGTGTCGGCGCCGCCGGCCATTCTGGACGGCAAGACACGCCTCGGCGACAGCGCAACGGCCTACGTCTGCCGCGGCTTCACCTGTGATGCGCCGACGACGGACGCCGCCGAACTCGCGGTGCAGCTGGACGCGGCAGGGCGGTCCTAGCCGCTACAGGTCCGCGCACGATTTGTTGATCTGCCGGCACTGCTCGCAGATCAGCTTGCACTTGCGCCAGACGAGCGGGCCGGCGCCGCAGTAGTCGCAGGGCAGGTCTTCGGCACGAGCAGCCGGGCGGGGCCGATCGTCCCCCGCAGGGTCGGATGCCATCACTCGAAATCGAGCGCGAGGTTCAGTGCCGGTGCCGAGTGGGTGAGCGCCCCCACCGAGATGCGGTCCACCCCGGTCTCGGCAATGGCGCGCACCGTCTCGAGCCGTACGCCACCCGACGCTTCCGTGAGCACGCGGCCGGCCGCGATCTGCACGGCGTCGCGCATCATCTCGAGGCTCATGTTGTCGAGGAGCACCGCGTCGGCCCCGGCATCGACGGCTGCGTGCACCTGCGCGAGGTGATCGCACTCGATCTGCACGAACGTGCCCGGGCGCGTCTGTTCGCGGGCGCGCCGCACCGCGACGGTGACGTCGCCATCGAGCGCGACCAGGTGGTTGTCCTTCACGAGCACCGCGTCGGCGAGCGTCTCGCGGTGGTTGACGCCGCCGCCGCAGCGCACGGCGTACTTCTCCAGGCGCCGCCATCCCGGCGTCGTCTTGCGCGTGTCCACAATGCGGGCGCGCGTGCCGCGGACCGCGTCCACGTACCGCGCCGTGAGCGATGCCACCCCCGAGAGGCGCTGGAGGAAGTTCAGGGCCGTGCGCTCGGCAGCCAGCAGGCCGCGTGCGCGGCCGCTGATGAAGAGGACCGTCGTGCCCGCCTCGACGCGGTGCCCGTCCTCGACGTCGATGCGGATCTCCACCCGGTCGTCGCACTGGCAGAAGGCGGCGAGGGCGAGCGGGACGCCGCAGATCGCGCCGGCTTCGCGCGCCACGAGTGCGGCGCGGGCGCGTCGCGTCGGAAGGACGGTCGCGAGCGTCGTGATGTCGTTCGCGGCTTGGTCCTCGTCGAGCGCCGTCTTCACGAGCCGGGCGGTCTGCGCTTCGGTGAGCGGAAAGTCCGATTCACCGCCGGCGAAAGCCGGCGCATCCATCGCGGCGATGCGCCGCGGGGGAACGCGACCCGGGGTCATTCGCCCGGGTCCACGCCCTCGGACGCCGGCGCCGGAGTGCCGCCGCCGATGGACACCATGCGCTCGATCGCCAGCCGGGCCCGGTCGGCAATGTCACGCGGCACGGTGATGTGGTGCTGCAGGTGCAGCAGCGCATCGCGGACCTTGGGAAGCGTCGTGACCTTCATGTAGGCGCACGATGCCCGCTCGTTGGCCGCGAAGAAGTGCTTACCGGGGTACGCCCGCTGCAGCCGATGAAGGATCCCCACCTCGGTGGCGACGATGAAGGTGTCCGCCGCGCTCTCGCCCGGCCGCTTGATCATCCCCTCGGTGGAGAGGATGTGCACGCCGCGGGGATCGACATCGCCCGCCGAGACGGCCTCGACGACGCTCGTCGCGCAGCCGCACTCTGGGTGAATCAGGAACTCGGCGTCGGGGTGCAGCGACCGCTGGAGCCGAATATTCTCCGGGTCGATGCCCGCATGCACGTGGCACTCGCCCATCCAGACGTGGATGTTCGTCCGTCCCGTGATGCGGCGTACGTGCGCCCCAAGGAACATGTCGGGCAGGAACAGGATTTCCCGATCGGCGGGAATCGCGTTCACCACCTCGACGGCGTTGCCTGACGTGCAGCAGTAGTCCGTCTCCGCCTTCACCTCGGCGGTGGTATTGACGTAGGACACGACGACGGCGCCCGGATGCTCGGCCTTCCACGCGCGCAGCTGCTCGGCATTGATGGTGGCCGCCAGTGAGCATCCCGCTGCGAGGTCGGGCAGCAGCACCACCTTGGACGGCGACAGGATGGCTGCCGTCTCGGCCATGAAGTGCACGCCGCAGAAAACGATGACATCGGCGTCGGTGCGCGCCGCTTCCCGGGACAGGCCCAGCGAATCCCCTACATAGTCGGCAAGATCCTGGACTTCGGGACGCTCGTAGTTGTGCGCCAGGATCACCGCACGGCGCCGCCCGGCCAGCGTGCGGATTTCCTCGACGAGCGCGGCCGTTGCCGTCGCTTCGGGCTGGTCAATCGACATGGCGGAAAGCTAGCCGAGACCGCGTCCTGCTGCGAGGCGGGGGGAACTGGCGCGCGACGCGTTCCCCCGCGATCATCCACAGGTGCAGATCTTCCTTGGGCTCGCCGCTGAACTGATTGCGCTGCTGTGGCTCCTCGCCATCGCGGTGCTCGTGGGCGCCATCGCGTTCCATTTCTTGATCTGGCGCAGGACGCCGCTGCCGGCGGGTCCGGTGCGAGTCGCGACAGACGACCAGATGTTCCGGCTCGTCATCCGGTGGGGAACGTGGAGCGCGGCCGCGCTGCTGCTGCTCGCCGGGCCGCGCGCGGTGGGCGTCGCCTCGCTGCTCGATGATCGCTTCACGCTCACGAGCCGGCTGACCGCCATGCTGGTGCGGTCCGAATGGGGGATCGGCTTTGCCGCGATGGCGGCGGCTGGTGTCCTGACCCTCGCGGGCTTCGTTCTCGCCGGCAGGCGGCAGGCCGTCGGCTGGTGGCTGGTGCTCGCCGGGGTCCCACTGGTCACCGCGGGCACCGGATTGCAGAGCCATCCCTTCGATGCCTTCTCGACGCTGACGCTGGCACCCATCTTCGACGGGCTGCACGCGGTGGGCATCGGATGCTGGCTCGGCTCGTTCTTCTTCCTCATGCTCGCCGAGCGACGACTGCAGGCGCACGCCTCGTCGCCGTGGACGGACCCGCTGGGTGCCATGATCGAACGCTACTTCCGCTTGTCGGGAGCGCTCGTGGCGGTGGTGCTCATCACCGGCCTGTTCAGCTCGGCCACGCACCTGACCGGGTTCGACGACATCCGGGGCTCGCCCTACGGACGGCTGCTGGCGGGCAAGGTGGCCATCGTAGTCATCGTCCTGGCGTTCAATGAACACATGCGGCGCCACGCGGAACGGCAGGCCCGGACCTCCGAGCGATCAGCGCTGGTGCACACGATGCGATTCCAGGCCGGTCTCATCCTCCTCGTGATGGCGCTCACCACGCTGCTCGTGGATACGCCGCCGCCTGGGGTGAACGAGGTGCGCTCCGAGGTGTTCCGCAGCAGTCCCAGGGGGTCCGTGGAGTCGCGCGACCTGGAGATGCCGCGCTAGGGACCTGCTCCGGCTAGAACTCGATGTGGCGCCCGCGCCACTTGTGCTTGGCGCGTGGGAAGTCGCGACGGAAGTGGCCGCCGCGCGACTCGCGGCGCAGCAGCGCCGCGCTGGCGATGACCTGCGCCGTCTCTATCATGTTCGCCTCCTCGGTGGCGCCTGCCGGCAGGCGGGCCACGAGTTCATCGAGGCGTTCCACGCAGGTCCGGAGTCCCTTGGCCGTGCGGTCGATGCCGGCATAATCCCACATCAGCATGCGCACCGTGTCGGCGGCGACCTGCGCCGCACCCCGGTCGCGCAGCACGGGGACACGCCAATCGGACTTGCGGGGCAGGCGCGGCAGGTGCGGCAGTGTTCCCATGTCGCGCGCCACGCGTTCGGCGAAGACGAGCCCCTCGAGCAGCGAGTTCGAGGCCAGCCGGTTCGCGCCGTGCACGCCCGTGCACGACACCTCGCCGCACGCATACAGCCGGTCCAGCGACGAGCGGCCGGCGAGGTCCGTGACGATGCCGCCCATCATGTAGTGCGCGGCGGGAGTCACGGGAATCCGGTCGTGCCGCGGGTCGATGCCGCGGGCCACGCAGAGCGCGAAGATCCCCGGGAACCGCTTCGCGAATGCGCGCTTGATCGCCCGCGCGTCGAGGAAGACGCGCCGCCCCGCCTGCTGCTCGCGGAAGATGGCGCGCGCCACGACGTCGCGCGGGGCCAGTTCCGCGGCGCGATGGACCTTTACCATGAAGCGCACGCCTGCCTCGTTCACCAGCGTGGCTCCTTCGCCGCGCACCGCTTCCGACACGAGCTGCAGCGGGTTTTCCGGTGTGTCGAGCGCCGTGGGGTGAAACTGCACGAACTCCATGTCCGCGAGCTTCACGCCCGCCCGGTGGGCGATTGCATACCCATCACCCGTCGCGACGACCGGGTTGGTGGTGTGCCGGAAGAGCTGCCCGCAGCCGCCCGCCGCGAGGACGGTGGCGTCGGCAATGATCTCGACCGCGGCGCCAAGCACACTGGCGCGCACCCCGCAGCAGCGGTCCGCGTGCACGATGAGATCGAGGACGCGCGCACTCTCGAGAACGTGGATGTTCGGCGTCTCGCGCACGCGTTGGATCAGCGTCCGCGCCACCTCAGCGCCCGTCTGGTCGCCGTGCGCATGCACGATGCGATGGCGCGAATGCGCGGCCTCCTTGCCCAGCGAGAGGCGGCCGCGAAGATCCGTGTCGAAGCGCGCGCCGGCGCTCGCGAGATCTCGCACTCGCGCCGGGCCCTCGCTGGTGAGCACCTCGACCGCCTCGGCGTCGCAGAGGGCCGCTCCCGCGGCCAGCGTGTCCTTGCGGTGCAGCTCGGGCGAGTCGCCGGCGCCGAGGGCGGCCGCGATGCCACCCTGCGCGTATGCGGTGGCGGAGTCGAACAGGGTCCGTTTGGTCAGGACGTACACCTCGCCGTGGGCGGACGCCCGCCAGGCCGTGTGAAGGCCGGCGACGCCGGAGCCAATGACGAGGAATCGGGTGCGGATGCGCTGGGCCATCTCACTAATGGTCGCATGGATGCCGGTGCTACGACAGTGCATCGGTCCGTCGCGGCGGCTATTTTTCGCGCATGCGGACTGCGCGCCCCCACTCCGTGCCATGCTCCATGCGGGTCTCCTCGGCCGTGACGCCGGGGATGTGTCGTGCACTCGGAGCTGCGGGGCGCGGACGCACGTGATCGAGAGCGCCGGCGGGTTCTACGCCATCGCCCTGCGGGGCGCAGCCTTGGCCGGCACCCTCGCGATTATCGGCGGCTGGGCGTTTGCGCAGTTCGTCGTCGCCCGTGCGAAGGGCCAGGCGGTGGATCCGTATCGCGCCTCGCTGGCCAACTTCAGCAACCGTCTGGCGATGGCGGGAGCGGCGCTTCTCGCGGCATTGATGGTGCCCCGCGCCCTGGTCCAGGCGCTCGCGTCGGCCACGCCAGACGACCCGACCGGTGTGCTCGTGCTGGAGGTGCTGCGGTCCCCGTGGGGCATCGCGCTGGCGCTGCAGGCCGCAGCCGCCGCCATGGTCTACGCCGGGCTGCGATACGATGGCAGGGCGCGCCTGTACGCGCGCCTCACCGACGCCGGCATCGCCGTGCTGCTGGTCGCACCGGCCTTCCTCGGGCATGCCGCGGCGGATCCCGACCGCGCGCTGGCCTCGATCATCGTCAACACGCTGCACGTCGCGGCGGCCGGGGGCTGGATCGGGGCGCTCCTCGTGCTCACGCTGATCGCGCGCACGCTGCGCACGCGCGAGGATGGCGGTCCCCTGCTGGCGGCGCTCATTGTGTCGTTTCACCCGCTGGCGCTGGCCAGTGCGGGCACCGTCTTTGTCACCGGGCTCGCCACGGCGTGGCTGCGCATGGGAGCACCCGAGGGCATCGCCAACTCCACGTATAGCGGGCTGTTCGTCGCCAAGGTGGTGCTGGTGTTCGTGACCGGGGCCGTCGGAGCGGGGCATGCGAAAGTGGCGAAGAAACGCGTGGCGACGGTGGACCGTGTTGCCGTGGCCCGCACGCTGCTCGGTGAAACGCTGCTCGCCGTGCTGGTACTGCTCGTCACGGCCGTGCTGGCTGGCACCGTCCCCATTGGCTGACCAATGACTGACACTGGCCGGCCGCGCAACGACGCGCACGCCCGGGGCAAGCTCGTCGTCCTGATGATCACCGCCTTCATGGACATGGTGGGGATCCTGATGGTCGTGCCGCTGCTCCCCTTCTACGCCCAGGACCTCAACGGCTCTGGCTACGTGTCGCGGACGCTGGCGGCGCTCCACATGAACGGCGACGGCGCCGTGGTCTCGCTGCTCATCGCGACCTTCGCGATCGTGCAGCTGGTGAGCGCCCCGATCTGGGGGCGCGTCTCCGACCGGTTTGGCCGGCGCCCGGCGATGATGATCGGCCTCGGCGGATCCGCACTGGCATACCTCGTCTTCGCCTACGCCCCCACGCTCGACTGGCTCTTCCTCAGCCGCATCGTCCAGGGCGCTGGCGGAGGCACCGTCGGCGTGATCCAGGCGTATGTCGCCGACTCCACGCGCCCCGAGGATCGCGCAAAGGCGCTGGGCTGGCTGTCCGCGGCCACCAATGCCGGCGTCGCCCTTGGTCCGGTGATCGGCGGCGGCGCAATGCACTTCCTGGGGCGGAGCGGCCCCGGCCTGTCTGCTGCGCTGATGTCGTGCATCACCATGCTCTTCGCCTACCACTACCTCACCGAATCGCACGACGCGGCCGCGGTGAAGGCGGCGGGCAAGGTGGTCCGGAAGTCCAGCGAGGCCGTGATGCGCGTCGTGTCGCACGGCGCCGAGCCCGCGTCGCGGCTGATCTGGATCTACGCGATCACGATGGGGTCGTTCCAGGCGATGTCCACCACGCTGGCGCTCTTTCTCGCGTGGCGATTCGGCGTGACGGCATCGACCATCGGCTTCTTCTTCACCTACATCGGCACCATCTCGGTAATCACGCGCGCGCTGGTGCTCGGCAAGATGGTGGATCGGTTCGGTGAAGCGCGGCTGTCGCGGCTGGGAATGGTGCTGCTTGCGTGCGGACTCGGCGGCATGCCCCTCGCACCGAACATCCCCATGCTGGCCGTGGCGGTGGCGCTCGTGCCGTTGGGCACCGCGTTCACCTTCCCGTGCGTGACCGGCCTGCTGAGCCGCGTCGTCGCGTCGCACGAGCGCGGCCTGTACATGGGCGTGCAGCAGACCTTCGGCGGCATCGCCCGGGTGGCGGGCCCGCTCTACTTCGGCTGGGCGTACGACCACCTCGGCCAGCGTGTTCCCTTCCTGACGGCCGCCGTGGTCGTGCTGCTGACCATCACGCTCGGACTCAACATGGAGTCCTACGTCAAGCCAGCGGAGCGCCAGGCGGCGTAGCCCTCGCGCGCCACGCGTGGCAGGCGCAGCGCACCCCGCCGGCGCTTGGTCACACCGCTGCCTCGCGCGGCGTCCGCCCGAACATCACGCCCACCAGCACCACCGTCACCGCGCCGATGACGTTGAACCAGAGGAACGCCACAGATGGCGCCCAGTAGTTGACCGCGCCCACCGTCGCCATGCCGGCGATCAGCCCGTAGAACGCGCCGCTCCCGCGGGTGCGCGGGATCATCGCGAGCAGGAAGACGCCGAGGATCGAGCCGTAGAAGTACGAGCCGAAGCGATTGACCACCTCGATCAGCGACCCGAGATCGGCCGCGAACGTCGCGACGACGCAGGCGAACACGCCCCACGCCCCGGTGGCAGCGCGCGAGACCTTCAGGAAATGCGCGTCATCGGCCTCCGGCCGCACCCAGCGGCGATAGAGATCGATGACGGTGGTGCTCGAGAGCGACGCCAGCTCACCGGCCACCGCCGACATGGCCGCGGCGATCACCGCGGCGATGAAGATGCCGGTGAGGCCGATGGGGAGCTCCGTGAGGACGAAGTGCGGGATGATGTAGTTCACGTCGGCAACGGACTTCGCGCCCGGCACCGTGGCCGCCTTCATCGCGTCGGCACGCACCGCGGCGACTTCCCTGTCCCCGTCACGCAATGCCTGGCGGGCCGCGGCCTCGCCCGCGCCCGATGCCCCGGCGAGGGCGCGCGCCGCGTCGGCGCGCTGCGCCAGGGCGACGTCGTAGCGCTGTGTCGTCGCCGCATAGGCCACCGGATCCACGGCGCGCATGCGCTCGGCCTGCGCCGGATTGTAGTAGAGCGGCGGCGGCGTAAAGACGTAGAAGACGAAGACGAGGACGCCGACGAGGAGCACCAGGGCCTGCAGCGGGATCTTCCAGTAAGCGCTGATCAGGTGCGAACTGCGCGCCTCGTCCACCGACTTCGCGGTGAGATAGCGCTGCACCTGGCTCTGGTCGGTGCCGAAGTACGACAGCATCAGGAAGGTGCCGCCGATGATGCCGCTCCAGAACGTGTACTGCTTGGTGAGCGTGAACTCGAAATCGAAGATGTCCAGGCGACCGGCCGCGCCGGCGATGCGCAGCGCATCGTCCGGGCTCACCGGAATCCGCACGAGCAGGACGATGATGACGGCCACGATCGCGGTGATGACGAGGACCATCTGCTTCACGTCGGTCCAGGCCACGGCCTGCACGCCGCCGATCATCGTGTAGAGCACGGTCGGCGCGCCGATGAGCGCCACCGACCAGACCACCGGCCAGCCGAAGATCGAGGAGAAGACCACGGCGGGCGCGGCGATGATGGTGCCGCAGGCGAGGCCGCGCGAGAGCAGGAAGAGCAGCGACGTGAGCGAGCGCGTGCGCGCATCGAAGCGCCGCTCGAGGAACTCGTACGCCGTGTACACCTTGGCCCGGTGCAGGAACGGCACGAGCGTCACGCCGAGGATGACAAGCGCCACCGGGAGGCCGAAATAGAACTGCACGAAGCGCATGCCGTCATTGGCACCCTGCCCCGTGGTGCCGATCATCGTGATGGCCGACAGCTGCGTGGCCATGACCGACAGGCCCACCACCCACCACGGCAGGCTGCGATTGCCGAGGAAATACCCCTCCAGCTTCTTCGTTCCCTTGGCGCGCCGGATCCCGTCGATCGAGATGTACGCGAGGTAGCCGAGGACGATCGCCCAATTGATCCAGTGCATGTCGTCAGCCCGCGTAGCGGTATTGGAGCGCGAAGAGCAGCGCCCACGCCACGAGTTCCGCGGCGAGGACGCGCAGGAGCACCTTCCGGAATGGCGTGCTCATGGCTGCACCCGCGCCGGCACGGGCCGCGCCGGCACGGGCCGCGCCGGCGTGCGGCCGGCGGAGAGCAGGTTGACGAACAGTCGCGCACTCCCCGGCACACCCGCCGGGAACTGGCGGAAGAGCGACAGCGTGGTATACACGTAGGTCCCCTTGCCGTATCGGGTCGTCAGGATGGCTCCCGTGTTCTCCGGTTCGCCCGGGTCATGCATCTCCAGCGGCGCCGCGTATTGCGGGTCGATGACACTCGGCATGTAGAGCGAGCGTTCCTGCACCCAGTCGGCCCAGTCGCGCTCGCCAATGCGATTCGGCCAGTTCAGCACGTGCGCCTTCGGATCGCGCACGGTCACCGGCGCCTCCTCCAGGGTAACACGCTGCGCCGAACGCGCGAACGACACAGGGTACGGCATCAGCCCCGGGCGCGCCATCTCCTGCTGTCCGTACTGCACCAGCATCGTCCCGCCATCCTTCACGAACTGGAGCAGTCGTGGGTTGTATGCGCGAAGTTCCGGAGACGCCTGGTACGCGCGCGGCCCGACAATCACCGTAGTCACCCTCGTCAGGTCGACAAGCGGCAACTCCTGTGGCGTGACGACGGTGACCGGAACGCCGAGCTGGCGCAGGCCGGCCGCCGACAAGTCGCCGACTCCCTGGACGTAAACGGTCTGCAGGCCGACTGGCACCGTGATCGCCACCGACTGCAGCCACAGTCCCGACGTCCGGTACAACCGGATGGGGTGGATGTGCGAGTACTCGATGGTGCGGAAGCCCTCGGCATACTTGCCCATCTCGCCCTCGGCGATCACCCCGAACTGGTAGCGACCCTCAGCGAGCGTGCCGCGCACGCGGAGGAACAGCTCACGCGATTCGAGCGGCTCGAGCGTGACCTTGCGCGTTGCCGAGTCCACGGTGAGCCCATCTGGCGAAACGACGTTCAGCGTGTAGGTGCGCGCCGTCGTGGAGTACGACTGCAGGGTGAGTCGGAGCATCTTGTCCACCGGTTTGCCCGCCTGCATCCACTCGAGGCCGCGGTCGAAGGACAACGAAACCGCAGGGGCCCCGCCCACCGGGCGGTTCTGCTCGCCAAGCACCGGATCGGCGAACCGGTAAACGACCGGTGCGCGCGGCGACTCCACCGTGACACTGCCGACGGTCACGGTAACGCCAGCCTCCGTCTCGCGGCGCACATCCTCGCGGATCGCCACCCCGCGCAGCAACCCGCTCGAGACGGCAGACACGCGCCCCAAGCCGTCCGACGGCGAGCGCTTGTCGGCGAACAGGTCGCCTTTCCTGCCGCCCAGCCACCAGGGACGCGTGTCGAGCAGTCCCACGAGCATGCGCGACGTGCGCCACGAACTATCGGGCGCGAGCACCACCGGATTCGGCAAATGCGATGTGTAGCCGTTGAGCCTGACCGCCGAGACCACCACCGGCTGTCGGCCACGATTGTACACCGTTATCGTGGCAGGCATCGAGTCGCCGAAGGCGAGCAACTCACGTTCCGCAGTCGCTTCGACCACGACGCCCGCGGCCTCGAGCAGCGCGGCGGAGCTCCGTGCGTGCATCTGTTCGATTGCGGCATCGGCGTCGAGTTGCGCCGGCGTGCAGTTGACGAAGTCCTGCCGTCGGCGATACCCCACGGGCAGCTGGCAGTACGGCATCCGCGAGCGCACCGCCTCCACCGACGCGGCGACCATCGACAGATGCGGGATGGCCTGTTCCGGACGCCGGAAGTCCAGCATCGCCCCGGCCGAATCGGCGCGCACGAGCGCCGTGCGGAGCAACTGCCGTTGGTCGGGGGTCAGGCCCGCGTCGATGCGCGCAATCGTGGTATCGATGCCGTCGAAGAGCGAGCGCTCGCTCGTCGCCGGCGTCGCCTCGTTGACGCGCGACGCCTGACGGGCTACGGCGTTCATGGCCACGCCCCGCCGCTGGAGCACACCAAAGCCCTGTGACCGATGCTGGCTGCGGCTCTCGCCGGCGATCTCCGCATAGCTGCGTCCCGCCACCGGATTGTACTCGCCGGTGTTGAACGACAGCGTGGCCTGCACGCCGGTGAAGCGGGCGCCGCGATAGAACTTCTGGGCCTCCCAGACCGGACCAAACGCCTCCACCGGGAAGCGCACGGTGTCCGCGGAGAGGTCGTACGCTTCACGCGCCACGATTCCAGACACCTGATGATGGCCGTGGCCGTCGCGCTCCGTGCCCGAGAAGACCGCGACGATGACGTGCGGCCGGAAGGCGCGCACGACCGTGACCACGTCGCGCAGCACCTCCTCGTGGTCCCAGTGCTTGAACGTCTCCTCGGCCGATTTGGAGAAGCCGAAGTCGTAGGCGCGCGTGAAGTACTGGTGGCCGCCGTCGATGCGGCGCGCCGCGAGCAGTTCCTGCGTGCGGATGGCGCCCAGCGCCTCGCCGAGTTCGTTGCCGATCAGGTTCTGCCCGCCGTCGCCGCGGGTCAGCGAGAGATACGCCGTCTCGACGTGGCGCCCGCGGCTCAGCCATGCGATGAGCTGCGTATCCTCGTCATCTGGATGCGCCGCAATCACGAGCACGCGCGGCGTGACCATCAGCCCGTGCACGAAGTGGTCCAGCGCGGCAGCGCCGCGCTCCTGCCCGAGGGCGGGACGCGACGTCGCGAGCTGGCACAGGACGGCGCACGCGACGAGCGTGCGCGGCAGGCGCATCGTCATACAGCTTCCTCCGGATACTCCTGCTACTTGGCGAGCGCCGCGGAGCGCCGCAGGCCCGTGCCGCCGCGCGGCGGGGGCACCTCCAGCGCTTCCTGCACGATGCGGCCCTGCTCGTCGGCGTGCGCCTTCGGATACCCTTCCGCCGGACTCGCGCGTTCCGGTCGCCCGATGTACCGGATGACCAGCGCATTCCCCGCCGCGACCCGCAGCCGCGGGGCAATGTAGCTCCACGCGCCCATGTTCTTGGGCTCTTCCTGGACCCACGCCACTTCGTCGATGTTCGGATACCGATCCACGAGGCGCGACACCTCGTCGAGCGGCCACGGATACAGCGCCTCGACGCGCACCACGGCCACATGGCTGCCGGGCTCCTTCGCCATCAGGTCGTAGTAGACCTTGCCCGTGCAGAAGACGAGGCGGCGCACCTGCTCGCGCTTCGCCTCGCCGGCCGGATCGTCAATCACCGGCTGGAACGTGCCCGTCGCCAGGTCGGCGAGGCGCGACGCGGCCTGCGGCAGGCGCAGCAGCGACTTGGGCTGCATCAGCACGAGCGGGCGCCGCGGCTGACGGTGCGCCTGCCACCGCAGCAGGTGGAAGTACTGCGCCGGCGACGTGGGGTAGGCCACCATCATGTTGTTCTCGGCGCACAGCTGCAGGAACCGCTCAAGGCGCGCACTCGAGTGTTCCGGCCCCTGCCCTTCGTGGCCGTGCGGCAGCAGCAGCACGAGACCGCTGTCCTGTCCCCACTTGGCGCGGTCGGCGGCGATGAACTGGTCAATCGTCGCCTGCGCCACGTTCACGAAATCACCGAACTGCGCTTCCCACAGCGTCAGCGTGTCGGGCGCCGCCACGCTGAACCCGTACTCGAAGCCGAGCACCGCCATCTCGCTGAGCGACGAGTTGTGAATCTCCAGCGTCGCGCTCGCGCCCGGCAGGTGCTGCAGCGGCACGAACTTGCGACCGGACTTCACGTCGCTGAGGACGGCATGGCGATGCGAGAACGTGCCGCGTTCGGCGTCCTGCCCGGTGAGGCGCACCGACGTTCCGCTGGCGATCAGCGACCCGAACGCCAGCGCCTCCGCGTGTCCCCAGTCAATGCCGCCCGACTCGCCGAGCGCGTCACGCCGGCGCTCGAGCTGCTTCGCGAGGCGCGGGTGCGGTGAGAAGTCGGCCGGGTACTGCAACAACTGCTCGTTGAT
>JACREJ010000035.1 GCA_016218305.1 Gemmatimonadota bacterium
ACAACAACACACAATACCTAAACGACAAAATACAGAACAAGAACAAGGACGCCGACGTCGTGGTGGAGAACTTCCGTCCCGGCGTGATGGACCGGCTCGGCATCGGCTACAAGACGCTGTCCGGCATCAACCCCCGGCTGGTGTATTGCGCGATCTCCGGGTTCGGGCAGACGGGTCCCGACGCGCTGTTCCCGGCCTACGACCAGATCATCCAGGGCCTCTCCGGCGAGATGGCGGTGAACGGCGACGAACGACTCAACCCGCTGCGGACCGGATTTCCCGTCTGCGACACGGTGGGCGGGCTGAACGCGGCCTTTGCCGTGATGGCGGCGCTCTATCACCGCGAGCGCACCGGCGAGGGGCAGTTCATCGACGTCGCCCTGCTCGACAGCATCATGCCGCTGATGGGGTGGGTGGCGGCGAACCTGCTCATCGGCAAGCAGCAGCCGGTGCTCATGGGGAACGACAACTTCACGGCCGCGCCGAGCGGCACGTTCCGGACGGCGGACGGCTACATCAACATCGCCGCCAACAAGCAGGAGCAGTGGGAGGCGGTCTGCGACGTGCTGGGACTTCCCGAGCTGAAGAAGGATCCGCGCTTCGAGGAGCGCGACACGCGCAAGAAGAACCGCAAGGAGCTCACGCCGCTGCTCGAAGCCCGGCTGGCGGCGAAGCCAACGGCGGCATGGGTGGCCGAGCTCAATGCCGCCGACGTGCCGAGCGGCGCGATCCTCGGGTTGGAGGAAGCGCTGCGGCAGCCGCAGGTGGTGCATCGCGACGTGCTCAAGAAGGTGCCACTGGCAGGTTTCGGCGACATCGAGGTCTTCGGCCTCACGGCGATGTTCGAGAAGACGCCGGGCGCGGTGGAGACGCCGCCGCCCGAGCTTGGCGAGCACAATGCGGCGATCTACACGGCGCTGGGCCTCACGGCGGCGGAGCAGGCGGAACTGAAGGCGAAGGGCGTCATCTGAACCGGAGTCAGTCATGGGCATGACCGTTGCTGAGAAGATCCTGGCGCGCGCTGCGGGGCTCCCCGCCGTCGCCGCCGGTGATGTGGTGGAACCCAGGGTGGATCTTGCGATGTCGCACGAGAACGCCGCCCTCGTGATCAACCAGTTCCTCGAGGTGTTCGAGGGGACGGGGCTGGCGCCGACGATCTGGGATCCGTCGCGCATCGCCATCATCTTCGACCACCGCGTTCCCGCAGAAAGTCCCAAGACGGCGACGAACCAGAAGAAGATCCGCGAGTTCGTGGCGGCCAACGGCATCACAAAGTTCCACGACATCCGCGGCGACACCGGCGGCATCTGCCACCAGATCCTGCCCGAGTACGGCTACGTCCGTCCGGGGTACGTGGTGGTCGGCACCGACTCGCACACCACGACGCACGGCGCGCTCGGCGCCTTCAGCTTCGGCATCGGCGCCACCGAGATGGCGTCCGTGTGGAGCCTCGGCTACGCCGTCAATATCGAAGTGCCCGAGACCATCAAGGTCGTCGTCAGCGGCACGATGCCGCCGTACGTCGGGGCGAAGGACCTGATCCTCCACATCATCGGCACGCTCACCGCGCAGGGCGCCAACTACAAGGTGCTCGAGTTCCACGGCGAGACGATTCGCCGCATGAGCACGAGCGGCCGCATCGCGATCTGCAACATGAGCGTGGAGGCGGGCGCCACGTCGGGCATCGTCCCGGGTGACGAGGAAACGGTGCGGTACCTGCGCGAAGTGGCCGGCGTGACGGATGACATCCCGCTCACCACGCCGGACGCCGACGCCCGCTACGTCCGCACGGTCGAAGTGGACGTCTCGAAGCTCGAGCCGCAGATCGCCTGCCCGCACATGGTGGACAACGTGAAGCCCATCAGTGCGGTGGCCGGGACCAAGGTGCAGCAGATCGTCATCGGCAGCTGCACCAACGGCCGGCTCGACGACCTCGAGATCGCCGCGGGGATCCTGCGCGGCAAGAAGGTGGCGGCCGGCACGCGCATGCTCGTCTTCCCCGCATCGGGCCGGATCTTTGCGCAGGCCCTCGCCAAGGGCTACGTGCAGGACTTCATGGCCGCCGGCGCGGTCGTGATGAACTCCGGATGCGGCCCTTGCCTCGGCGTGCACGAAGGGGCGCTGGGCGACCACGAGACGGCGCTCAGCACGACCAACCGGAATTTCAAGGGACGCATGGGGAACCCCAAGTCGGAGGTCTTCCTCTGCAGTCCGGCGGTCGCCGCGGCCTCGGCCATCACCGGCGTCATCACCGATCCCCGGAACAACTAACGCCGCGAGGCAGGAGTTCATTGTGGCCAAGGTCATCATCGCCCTGGGGAACGACATCAGCACCGACGACATCTATCCCGGGCGCTACATGGCGACGGTGCTGCCCACGGAGACACCCCAGTTCGCGTTCGCCGACCGGACCGATTTCAACACGCGGCTGAAGGCGCGCGAGTTTCCCGCCGGGAGCATCATCGTCGGCGGCGAGAACTTCGGCTGCGGCTCGAGCCGCGAGCAGGCCTGCTCGACGCTCAAGGGCTACGACGTCGTCGTCGTCGCCAAGTCGATCTCGCGCATCTTCCTGCAGAACAGCATCAACCTCGGGCTCAAGGTGGTGCTCTGTCCCGCACTTGAGGCCAGCGAAGGCGACGCATTGGACATCACAGACGACACGGTGATCAACCGGACCACGGGCAAGACGTTCGCGCAGGTGCAGATGCCCGCGGCGCGTAAGGGGATCATGGATGCGGGCGGGTTGATTCCGTATACGCGGGCGCGGTTGAAGGCGCGCGGCTAGCAATCGAGTGGACGACGAAAGCGCGCGGGGATGGCCCCCGCGCGCCTTCCCCGTCACTTGACCACAAACGGGACTTTCGTCGTGCCGGAAGAACTCTTGATCTCGAGCCAGTAGCTGCCCGCCTCGAACGGCTTGCCATCCAGCCGGACAATCGAGCTTCCAAGCTGCGTCTGCCTGAGCGCGCCGCCCGCCACAGAGTACGCGTTGCACGCGGTGGCTTGCGTGTCGCCGGCGCCAACCGGTCCGGCAATCGCGACGTCGAGCGGTCCGGCAAGGTCCTGTTCGAGCGCCAGCACAAACGCGATCTCCCGCACCCCGGCCTCGAACGCCGGAGGTAGCGGGAGGGCAGCCTGAATGCCGCACGTCTGGCCACCCGTGGCCGTCGTGCCCCGTTGCACCGCACCGAACGCGATGCTCGTGACACCTTGTGGCAGCGCCGGGGACTCCGCGGATGAAGGCGCCGCAGCAGACGCGCCGGACGCGGCGTCTGGCGACGGGGTACCCTCCCGTCCACGGCAAGCACCGACAAGGATGACTGCGAACGCAAACTGCAATGGCCTTGGAATCAACATCGGTTGCTCCTGTTGGCTGTCTCCGACCCGTCGCTCGACGCAAGGTGGCGCTGCTATGCCCGATGCGCCGTCTACCGGAGCTCCACCGTCGCGCTGACCGTGCCACCCTTCACCGCGGCGTACTGGATGGTGACCGGACCTGATCCCTTCACCAGGTACTCGATCGTCCGCGTCGTCCGCCCCGGGAGCCCATTGCGAACGAGGATCCGCTTCAGGTCCTTCTGGTCGATCATGGTCAGCGGTCCCGGCTGGAACTTGTTCGGTACGACGCCGGCCGCGATCACGCTCGCATTCCGGCCTTCCAGCGTGAGCAGGTCCGGCCGGACCGTCCGGTCTCTGGCCGCCTTCTCCATGATCGTGGGAATGATGCGGTCGTTCGTGACGTCCACGCGCACGCGATAGACGTCCCCTTCCACCTTCTGCACGGTCGCCTCGCCCATCGCGAGGCGCGGCATCTGGTCGGCATGGTGCAGCGTGAACGCCATGTTCCGGTGGAAGAGCTCCATGCTCATGAACCGCGGGTTCACGCGCCCCTGCAGCTTCTTCCAGCCGCCCAGCTCGACCTTTCCGTACTGCGGGTGGTCGAACGCCGTCCAATCCTGGTACTCGTCGCCGAACTCGAGGAAATCGTCGAAGAAGAAGTCGCCCTTCTGGCCGGCGATCGGCGAATTGGGGTCGGCGGTCTGCTTCTGCAGCAACGGACTGTTGTAGTACTGGTCGCCGTTCCACAGCTCGTTGGAGTACGAGAGAATGCCGAGGCCGTCGTTGGTCCAGTCGATGGACCCGCCGTGCACGGTGTAGAGGCCGCGCCAGATGACGAGATAGTCGTAGTACGGGAGCATGCGCTCGCCGTTCTCCGCGATTTCGTCGTACGCGCGGATGTCCGCGGCGGGATAGTCCCCATACCAGGCCGAACCCGGCGGCCGGAGGATCATGCCGCCCGAGTTATGGTAGGTCTGCATGCCGGCGATGTTGGGATGCGACATCCAGAAGTCGTTCGTGGCCCGCGCCTCGGGAAGCTGGAACGGGTAGTCCATGGACCCGCCCTGGACGTAGTTCGGCTGCCAGTCGGACCCGTAGTTCCGGTTGGGGTCGTAGCCGCCCGGCGGATCTTCGTCGATCAGGCCGTCGCCATCGTTGTCCTTGCCCTCCCGACCGAGAATGATCCAATCGCCCTTCTCTCCCGGCGGAACAGGCTCGAGAATCCGCTTGTCCTGATGGCTGATCCGGTGCGTGCCCTGGCCGGGCACGTACTTCCGGATCGTCTCGATGATGCCGTTTCCGTTCAGGTCGTCCGGGCCGTCCTCGTCGAACAGTCCGTCGCCGTCGCTGTCGACCGGCACATGGCCGGTGCGCGAACCGGACCCCGTGCCGTGCAGGAAGAAGTCGCGCCCGTCCGGGTTGATGGTCGGGACGATGTAGAAGACGCGCTCGTCCACGAGGCGGCGGATCGTGGGAATCCGCTCGTAGTTCTCCATCAGGTACCAGATGGTGTAGAGCGAAACCTCGGTGCCCTGAATCTCATTGCCGTGCACGTTGGCCTCGATGAACATCGCGGCCTTGCTCATCTCGGGACCGGTGGCGGGATTGCTGACCGTCATCATCCAGATGTCGCGCTGGCCGTAGCTCTTTCCGAGCGACTGCAGCTTCAGGAACTTGGGCCAGGTCCGTTCCATCAGCTTCAACCGTTCGCCGACCTCGGTGTGGTCGAGCCAGCGGTCCCAGGTGAGGTTGAGCTTGTGCTCAGGATCCGAGCCGCGCTTTGCGAGTTGCGCATCGGCACCGCCGGCCACGCAGAACATCAGAAGGGCGGAGGAGAGGACAGCCCACAGTCTCGTTCGGTTCATCGTCGATGCTCCCGTCGGCATCATGGTCGGCGTAGTCGGCGTCACTTGAGTGTCACGGTCGCGCTATCCGTGCCTCCCTTCTGCGCGAGGACATCGATCACGACGGCGGCGCCGGACTTCCCGCGGATCACCCAGCTGACGCGCTGGCGCGAGTTCGAGCCGTTCAGGCTCGCGATCCGCATCGCCTTCGGCGCGCCGGTCACGATGCTCTCCACTGGCACCTGGATCTGCACGAGCACGGGCTTGACCGATCCGGACACGACGCCGTGCTGCAGGGAGCTGGGAAAGAACCCGGTGTTCTCCACGTCCACCGTCACGGTGAACAGGCCGCCCCCATGCGCCTTCACCTCGGTGCTCGCGATCCGCACCCGCGGCAGCATCGAGGCGAGCTTGACGACGAACTCGCCGTGCTTGCGGCCGAGGTCGGCGAGGTCCTTGGCGGGCGCGTTGCTCGTGACGGAGGGACGGAAGCCGCCAATCTCCACGTCGCCGAGCTGGGCATGCTTGTACGCCGTCCACGGAACGAAGGCGTTGACGCCGGCGCCCTCGAGCGCGCGCAGCACGGCGGCGTCTCCGGTGGCGGCCGGCTTTGCGTCCGCCCCACCAGCCGGCTTTGCGTCCGCCCCACCCGCCGGCTTTGCCTCAGCCGCCGCGGCGGGCAGTGACCAGCCCGGCGTCGAGAACGACGGCACGCCGAACTGATAGTAGCCGAACTGAAAGAAGGCGCCGCGGGGACGGCGCAGCGGCGGAAGCGCCTTGATGCCGGTGACCGTCTTGTACGCCTCCGAGACGGCCTTGAAGTACTCGATGTCCGCCCGATGCACCGTGGTATCGGGGCGGCGGCCAGAGGCGGGGTTGTTGTTCGCCCCGGGCTGCGCGCCGCGCAACCGGGTACCGCCGCCACCTCCAAATCCGCCAAATCCACCACCGCCAAAGCCGCCGCCAGGGAATGCGGGTCGGAGCATCCCCGACTCGAAGATCGTGGCGTTGGATGCGTCGGCGAACGCGGGGAGGTTGAGTGGCGTCGGCGCGGACAGCTTGCCGGCCGCGTCTGGCGGCGTCACCAGGTTGTCGCTCTGCCCGAAGGTCAGGATCGCCGCGATGTTGCGATGGGCGATCACGAAGTCCATCAAGGCTCGGCTCTCCCGCTCGCTGACCATGTGCGGGCCGGCATCCACATCGAAATAGGGGTAGTCGTGCTGGAAGTTCCGGTTCAGGTCGACGCCGCCCGGGCCATCCTCGTTGATGAACCCGTCGCCGTCCGAATCCACGCCCTCCCAGTACAGCTTGTGGGTTCCGGTCTCGCCCTTGGCGACGTCGGCCTTCTTGAGCGTACGTGGATCGGCCGGGTCAATCATGTATACGCCGGCCGGGTCCTTCACGCGCATCACGGTGATCAGGCCGTCGCCATTCAGGTCTTCCGGACCGTCTTCGTCCACTCGGCCGTCGTTGTCATCGTCGTACGGCCGCACGTTGCCCCGGCGCTCGGCCTTGACGGTGGCGAACGCGAGTTCAGCGCCATCGGGATTCAGCCGCGGAAGCAGGTACACGACATATGCGTCGAGCACCGACTTGACCGCCGGGCTGGAAGCGTTGGCCAGCAGGTATCGCACCGTTTCGAGTGCGTGCGAGCTGCCGATGAGCTGGTCCCCCTCGAGGTTGCCCACGACCAGCACGCCGGGCCGCTGGGCGAGCGGCGTCGCGCCCGGATTCCCGAGTTCGACGACCCAGATCTCACGGCCGCCGAGCGTCGAACCGAGTGACGTCAGCTTTGCCGACGACGAAGTGCCGACCAGCCGCCGCAACTCCCGTGAGAGCGCGCCGTGGTCAAGGTAGGATGCCGACTGTGCCTGCACGGCAGCCGTTACGGCGACGAACGCGAGGGCGAGGAGCCGAGTCATGACGAGAGTCGTGAGCAAGAGGAATGGCAGAGCCGGACGGAAGACCGATCAGGTGAGTGTACGGGCGCAGGCGGGATGGAGGCAAGGGGAACGGAAGGCGCTATCGCCTGGGCGGTGCCTGCGCTTACTATTCGCACCATGACCGACGAGGAACCCGCCGCCCCGATCCTCGTCGCGCTCGTCGACGACAATCGCATCTCGCGCGACGAGCACGCGCGCCTGCTGAACGCCCAACCGGGCGTCACCGTCGTCTCGGCGGAGGCCACGCTCAGCGTGACCATGCTCACCGAAGAGCAGCCGGATGTGGTGCTCGTCGAGGCCGGCGACACCGAGGTGCTCTCGCTGCGCGCCGCCGTCACGACCCGGCGCGTGCTGCCCGAGGCAGATGTCGTCATCACCGACGTCCTGCCGGACAACGAAGACATCGCCGACTTCGTGAAGGCGGGCGTCTCGGGCTTCGTCCTCAAGGAAGCGACGAGCGATGACCTGGTCGATACCGTGAAGACGGTCGCGGGCGGCGCGCACGTGCTGCCGGATGAACTGACCTCGCCGCTCTTCGTGCAGATCGCCGCCGAGGGCATCGTGCTCCCGGACGATGCCGATGGACCGAAGGTGGCCGCCCGCGTGGCGCTCACCCTGACGCTGCGGGAACAGGAAGTCGTTGCGCTGATCGGCGAGGGGCTGGGGAACAAGGCGATCGCGGCGCGGCTCTGCATCACGACGAGCACGGTGAAGACGCACGTCCGCAGCGCCATGGACAAGACGGGGCTGCACACGCGCGTGCTCCTCGCCGTGAGCGCCGCACCCCCGCGCGACAAGTAGCCGCCACGGCGCGCGCGGCGGGGAAAGCCCGCGCGCCGCGCGTCGCCTTGAACGCTAGGTCCGCAGTCCCGGAATCGGCAGCGACGCGTACGCGTTGAGCGATGCGTCGCTCGTCTCGCCCTGCTCGAGGCGCCACAGTCCGGCCCGTGCGATCATCGCCGCGTTGTCCGTGGCAAGCTTGGGAGACGGCGCAAAGACCACGCCGCCGAATAGCGCGACGGCCTTGCGCACACCCTCCTGCAAGGCCCGGTTGCACGCCACGCCGCCGCCGAGCACCACACGCTTGCGGCCGAATGCGCGCGCCGCGCGCGCCGTCTTCTCCGCCAGCGTCGTGATGAGCGCATCCTGGAAGCCGCGCGCGAGGTGCGGGCGCTCATCAGCCAGCGTGCCCGCTGCCTCGGCGGCGCGCACCTTGCGGAGCACCGCGGTCTTGAGCCCCGAGAACGAAAGGTCGTAGTAGTCCTCGTCGCCGGGCTGCTGTCCACCGTTGAGCATCGGCGGAGCAAAGCGGTGACGCGTCGGGTCGCCGTCGCGCGCCGCGAGTTCGATCGGCCGTCCGCCGGGGTAGGGGAGGCCAAGCAGCTTGGCCACCTTGTCGAACGCCTCGCCGGCGGCGTCGTCGCGCGTGCTGCCCAGCAGGTGGTACTTGCCCCACGCGGCCACGTCGAGGAGGAGCGTGTGCCCGCCGCTCACGAGCAGGGCGGTGAACGGCGGGACCGCGTCGGCGTGGTCGAGCGACGTCGCGAAGAGATGGCCTTCCATATGGTGCGCGCCGATCACCGGCACCTGCCACGTGGCGCCCAGCGCCTTGGCGTACGCGACGCCAACGAGCAGCGCTCCCACAAGCCCCGGGGCGTGGGTCACCGCGATCGCGTCCACGCCCTCGCCCGACGGCGGCAGTCCCGCATCGCGCAGGGCCTGCCGCGTCACGGGCACCACCGCCGTGAGGTGCGCGCGCGACGCAATCTCCGGCACGACGCCGCCGAAGATGCGATGGACGTCCTGCGACAGGATGACGAGCGATTCGAGCTGCACGACATCGCCGCCGCCGCGCACGACGGCGGCGGACGTCTCGTCGCATGAACTCTCGATGCCGAGGACGCGCACGGCTACCGCCGCGCCTGCACGCGCGTCGTCACGTCAGGGCGCGTCCTCGGCCAGGAGCGCCCGGATGAGCTTGATGTTGCCCTCCGAGTTCCACTCCGCCGCGCCGATGACGCGCTTCCGGATCACGCCGTCCTTGCCGATGACGAACGTCTCGGGAACACCGCTCGTCTGGTAATCGCGCTCGATCTTGCCGCTTCCCTCGTGCAGGATCTCGAACGTCAGCTTGTGCTCGGCGACGAACGTGCGGATGGCGGCCTCGAACCCCGGGTCGTCGACGCTCAGCGCCACGACACGCAGCCCCTGGGGCCCGAGCGAGTCGTGCAGCGCCTGAATGCCCGGCATCTCCTGCTTGCACGGGCCGCACCACGTGGCCCACAGGTTGAGCAGCACCACCTGCCCGCGATAGTCGGTGATGTTCTTGGTCTTCGGTCCGCCCGCCACCATGGTGGTGGCCTGGAACTCCGGGGCCATTGAGCCCGGGGCCACCGGGAAGAGGTCGGCGCCAAACGTGCGCGTAGCGACGTACAGCGCGACGGCGATCGCCGCCACGACGCCCCCGACTATCCCCCATTGACCGCGCGCGGTCATGCAGACTCCGCGCAGCGCGCGCGCAGCGCGCGGACCTCGGCCGACGGATCGGCCGCGCCAAACACCGCATTGCCGGCAACGAAGGTATCGGCCCCGGCGCGCCAGCACGCAGTAATCGTGTCGCGGGCGATGCCGCCGTCCACCTCGAGTCGCGCGCGGCTCCCGGCAGCGTCGAGCAGCGCGCGGGCGCGGCGGATCTTGTCGAGTGACGATGGGATGAACGCCTGCCCGCCGAAGCCGGGGTTGACGGTCATGACGAGCAGCAGGTCGAGCTCGGCGGCGACCTCACGCACGCTTTCGAGCGAAGTGGCGGGATTGAGCGCGACGCCGGCCTGACAGCCGAGTTCCTTGATGCGCGCCACCTGGCGATGGAGGTGGGGCGCCGCCTCGGCATGGATGGTGAGCACCGACGCGCCGGACTTGGCGAACGACTCCAGGTACTTCTCCGGCTCCACCACCATGAGGTGCACGTCGAGCGGCAGCTTGGTGACGCGCGCGCAGGTCTCGATCACCTTGGCGCCAAAGGTCAGGTTCGGGACGAAGCAGCCGTCCATCACGTCGAGGTGCAGCCAGTCGGCGCCGCCGGCCTCGATCATCGCGAGGTGGTCGGTGAGCCGGGCGAAGTCGGCGCTCAGCAGGGACGGGGCAATGCGCACGGTGGCGGCGCTCATGCAGGACTCCGGAGTCGCGCCGCGAAGGCGCCGTCAGCGCCATGCGTGTGCGGGAGCACTCGCAGGAAGCCATGGTCGAGGGTCGTGGCCGGTACGACACCCTCCGGCGGAGGCTCGAGCCGCCACTGGGGGTGCGCGGAAAGGAATGCCTCCACCTGCGCCTCGTTCTCCTCGATTTCGAGCGAGCAGGTGGAGTAGATGAGCAGCCCGCCCGGCTTCACCAGCCGAGCGGCGGATCGCAGGATGTCACGCTGCATGAGCGCCGTCACCGCGAGGTCGCTCATGCGCAGGCGCCATCGTGCATCGGGGTGCCGGCGGAACGTCCCCGTGCCGGTGCACGGCGCATCCACCAGCACCGCATCCACCGGGGCGATGGCAGGCTGCCGGGCGTCGAACGCCACGGCGGCCATGTTCAGGATGTCGAGGCGGAACTTGGTGTCGAGGAGTCGCGACAGTCGCGATGGCGACAGGTCGGCGCTCACCACGAAGGCGGCAGTCCGCGCCAGTTCGACGCTCTTGCCTCCCGGGGCGCTGCAGAGGTCCGCAACGGTCGCCCCGGCTGGAATGGCCGCGTATCGGGTGACCAGCGTTGCCGCCGGATCCTGCACGAAGCAGCTGCCCTGCTGGAATGCGTGGAGCTCCTGCAGGTTGACCGGCCCCGCGAGCCGGATGGAGTCGTCCGCCAGGGGCGCGTCGGCGACGGGAGCTCCCGCCGACTCCAGCATCGCCTCGAGCTGTTCGCGCACGAGGCCCCAGGGGCGCACGATGACCGGCGCCTCGCGGTTGTTGGCCTCGAGAAGCGCGCGCGTGTCTTCGGGTCCCCATCGGGCCACCCAGCGCGCGACGAGCCAGCGCGGGTGCGAGAATTCGGTCGCCAGTGCGTCGATCGGGTCTGTCGGCAGGTCGGACCCCAGGCTCGAGCGTTCGCGGTCGAGACGGCGCAGGACCGCGTTGACGAGCTTGCTCGCCCCAAGGCCGTGGCGCTGCTTCGCCAGCTCGACGGTCTGCGCGATGGCGGCGTAGGCCGGGACGCTTCCCATTTCCAGCAGTTGGTAGGCGCCCAGCCGGATCAGGTCGGCCAGGTCGCCGTCGAGGCGCGCCAGCCCGCCGCGCACCCGCGGCATCAGGGCGTGGTCGATCCAGCCGCGGCGTCGCAGCATTCCATAGACGAGTTCCTGCGTCCAGCGCCGGTCGCGGCTGTCGAGCGAGGAGCCGCGGCGATCGAAGGCGGCGCCCAGGAGCACCCCGGTTCGGAGGTCCGCGCAGATATCCGCGGCCACCCGGCGCGCGTCGGTCACCGGGGTGCTGATGGAGGCCGGGCTGTGGCTGCGGTGGGTCACGGATTGGGCGGCGGGCGTGGGGTCTATGTATAATAGCAGAGGCGACTTCGGGACGCTCCCCGGGCCGGAGTTACCTCGTGACCCCCCGGCCCGTCTAATGGAAGCAGCGAACTGGCACTGTTGGCAGTGCCGGTTTGCCGCGCGCCCATTGGATTACGATATTCGTCTCCCCAGTCCTTCTCAGCACGGAGTGCGAATGCACGGCCGCAAGGTAGTCACCACTGGAACCGTCGCGACGCTAGCCCTTCTCGCCATCCTCGGCGGGTGCGGTGAGGCGACTTCGGGTCCCACATCGGTGAAGCCGGAAGACTTCGCTTCCAGCCTGAGGCTTCTCTCGGGCAACCAGCAGACCGGCTCCGTTGGCGCCGCGCTCGCTGAGGTCCTGACCGTCAAGGTCGTCGATGCCGGCGGTCAGCCGGTTGCCGGCGCGACGGTGCTCTGGCAGGTGCGCGACGGCGGCGGCACGATCAACCCGCCGGCGTCCACCTCGTCGATCTCGGGGCTGGTCTCGGTCACGTGGACGCTCGGCACGACGCTTGGCGCCAACAAGGCGGTCGCGATCCTGCAAGGGAACTATGTGCGAGACAGCGTCGTGTTCACGGCGACGGCTGGCGTCGGGGCGGCATCGCGGCTCACCCTCGTCTCGGGCAACGCCCAGACGGGGCGCGTCGCCGCCGCGCTCGGACAGCAGCTGACGGTCAACGTGAAGGACCAGTATGGGTACGCGGTCTCCGGTAAGCAGGTGACCTGGGCGCCGGGTCTCTTCAGCGGCACGCTCACCGCCACCCGTGACACGACCGATGCCTCCGGCAATGCGAGCGCCACCTGGGTGCTCGGCACGGCCGCAATCGGCCAGACGGCAACGGCAACCGTCGCCGGTATCGCGCCGCTCGCGTTCACCGCAACGGGCACGCCGGACACCAGCCGTGTGCTCACGACGACGGCCAGTCCACTGACGTCGGCTGCGGTCGGCGGGTCCGTCGGGACGATCACCATAAAGGTTGCCGACCGGTTCGGCAATCCGATTGCCGGTGACAACGTGAGCTTCACCGATTCCACCGCTGGCGGTGGCACGGTGTCAGTCGCGACGGCGGCAACGGACGCCAGCGGGCTGGCGTCGACCACCTGGACGCTGGGACCGAATCCCGGTACGCAGTTCCTGCGTGCGCGGCTTCTGCCGCGCCAGGAGCGCGTGTCGTTTACCGCATCCGCGTGGGTGCAGTTCACGCAGGTCTTCGCCGGCAACTACCAGGCCTGCGCCATCGGCACCAACGATCGCGCCTACTGCTGGGGTTACGGTGAGGACGGACAGCTCGGCAAGGGCACGCTCAAGACCACGTATGCACCTTCCACGGCCGTTTCGGCATCCGACTCGCTGATCGGGCCGTTCCTGCAGTTCCGCACCATCCAGCTCGGGCGCACCTTCGGCTGCGGCATCACCGTGGCCAAGCAGATGTACTGCTGGGGTCGCTTGAATGGCAACACACTGCAGGCGACGCCGACCGGCGTGACCTTCTCGCCGCCGACGACGGTGAACACCATCGCCACCGGCGAGCGCCACACGTGCATGACGACGCCGTCGGGCCTGGCATACTGCTCGGGCACGAATGACGAGGGCGAACTGGGCGATGGCACGTACACCACGGCCTCGGCCTACGTGTCGGTCTTCTCCGCCGCGGTGCCTCCGGCGTTCACGACATGGTCCATGGTGGCAGCGGGATCGCTGCACACGTGCGCCATGCCACGCTACGCGGGGGCCGGAACGGTGAGGCCCTCGTGCTGGGGCTTCAATTCATCTGGTCAGCTGGGGAACGGCACAGTCGTGACGTCGAATATTCCCGTCGCGGTGACGCTCCCGGCGCTTGTCACGGAGATCGACTCCACGTCGCTGGTCGTCGGCGCGGCACACAGTTGTGCGATCGTCAGTGCCAGCACGAGCGGCTCGAGTCCCGTTGGCAGCGCCCTCTGCTGGGGCAGCAACGGCTACGGCCAACTCGGCAACGGCGCCGCGTACACGAGCACGTCCTTCTCGAACATCGCCGTGGCGGTTGCCGCCCCGGCGGGAACGATCTTCCGCTCGTTGACGGCTGGCGAATACCACTCCTGCGGTGTCACGGATGTGGGCACCGCGTTCTGCTGGGGGCGCAACAACGCCGGCCAGCTCGGAGACGGCACGCAGGTGACGCCGCCCACCGCGGTTCCGGTGACGGTTGGCGGCCCGTCAACGTGGCGTTCGCTCAGTGCCGGCGAGCTCTTCACGTGCGGCGTGGCCGGTTCCGCGTCCGGCGGTGGCACGACCTCCGCCGCGGGGACCGTCTACTGCTGGGGCGACAATGAGTACGGGCAGATCGGCCAGCGCACGGCTGGCCTCAACGGAGTGCCTGAGCTCACGCCGAAGATCGTGAAGGGGCAGCAGGCCGCACCTTAACAGACGATTGCGGATTGGGATCTCGGATTAGGACTGTGGATTCCGATTGAGGATTATGATCAACGATGGGGCGCCCGGCTGAGCCGGGCGCCCCATTCGTTATCCCCATCACGACTCCCAATCGCTATCCCAATCGCTATCCCCAATCCGAGCTCCCAATCCCCAATCAGCCCCACCGATCTCCGACCGCCACGCCGCGCCCCTGCGCCCAGTCCAGCGCCGCCATACGCCGCTTCCCTGCCGGGTGCACCTCGCGGATCGCCACGGCCCCATCATTGCACGCGACGATCATCCCCATCTCGTCCGTCTCCAGTACCTCGCCGGGCATTCCCGAACGGTCGGTGATTGCCCGAGCGCCGAACAGCCGGACCTCGACGTGGCGCACCGTGCTCCACGCGCCGGGCCGGGGATCGTAGGCCCTGATGCGGCGGGCCACCACGGCCGAGCGCTGGGTCCAGTCCACGCGGGCATCTTCGCGCTCGACCTTGCGTGCGTAGGTGGCGGCGACGTCGTCCTGCGGATGCTCCCGCGCCTCTCCCAGTTCGATCAGGGCAAGCGCCTCGATGAGCGCCGTGGCGCCGAGCTCCGAGAGTCGCAGCGTCAGCTCGCCGCCGGTCTCATCGGGCTCGATTGGCGTCGTGAGCGTATGAATGACCGGCCCCGCATCGAGCGCCGGGACCATACGCATGATGCTCACGCCGGTCTCCTCGAGACCCTCGGCGATGGCCGCCTGGATGGGCGCGGCGCCGCGCAGCGCCGGCAGCAGTGAGGCGTGGACGTTCAGCGTTCCGAGGCGCGGCAGGTCAATGACCTCGCGCGGCAGGATGTGTCCGTAGGCGACGACGACCGAGAGGTCCGGGTCGAGGTCGCGCAGCGCCTGCACGAACTCCGGGCCGCGCGGCCGCTCGGGCTGCAGCACGGCGATCCCCTCCTCCAACGCGACCTGCTTCACGGGGGACGGGTCGAGCTGCGAACGAGACCGGCCGCGCGGCCGGTCGGGCTGGGTGACGACCCCGACCACGTCAAAACCCTCGCCGATCAGCGCACGGAGCGGCGGCGTGGCAAAGTCAGGCGTCCCCCAGAACACGATGCGCACTAGAGCTCCTCTTCAGGATGCTCGCTCCCGGAACCGCCGGGCTTGAGGATGCGGATGTAACCCGGGTACTGGTCCTTCTCCTCCTCCCACCGTGCGAGCGCGGCGCGCCGTTTCAGGAAGCTGAGATGGTCGAGAAAGAGCTTCCCGTGCAGGTGGTCGATCTCGTGCTGGAAACAGCGGGCGAGGAGCCCCTCGGCCGTCACTTCGAAGGGAGCGCCATCGCGGTCGAGGGCCTGCACCGTCACGCACGAGGGGCGCTCCACGTCGCCGTACACGTCCGGGATGGAGAGGCACCCTTCCTCGGCCTTCGCCTTCGGTCCCGTGGTCCGGACGACCTCGGGGTTCACGAGCGCGTAAGCCGCGCCATCAACGTCCACGACGCAGACGCGCTCGATGCGCCCCACCTGCGGGGCGGCCAGCCCGATGCCGTTGGCGGCGTACATCGTCTCGAACATGTCGTCAATCAACCGGCGGGTGTCGTCGGTCACCTCGGCCAGCGGGCGCGTTTCTTCGCGCAGCACCGGGTCGCCGAGCACCCGAATCGCGAGCACGCTCACGCCGCCGACGAGCTCCCTGGCGTGAAGACCTGCGCCACCGCGCGCCGCTGCACGACGATCTTCACGTCGCCCGTGCGGATGGTCACGAGGTCCTCCATACTCTTGCTCTCCTCGCCCTGCAGTTCCTTGATGTGGACGACGTCGCCCACCACGCCGCCCGTGGTGACCACGCCGTCGCCCTTCTTGAGGGCCATGATCGCCGTCTCGAGCGCCTTCCGCTGCTTCTGCTGCGGCCGGATCATCAAGAAGTAGAAGATCAGCATGATCGCGGCGAGCTGGAACAGGAACGGCACGAGCGAGCCGCCCGTCTGGGCGGGGGCGGCGGTCTGCGCGAAGATCGGGAGGAAGGCAGTCATGGGCTGGTCGGTTGCGAATGGTACCGTGCGAGCCACTCGCGGCTCCACGAGGCGAAGGTGCCCGCGACGATCCGGCTGCGGGCCTCGCGCATCAGCGCGATCAGGAAATGTACATTGTGCTGCGACAACAGGCGCGCGCCCAGCATCTCGTCGGCCTGGATGAGGTGCCGGATGTAGGCCCGGGAGAACCGGCGGCAGCACCCGCAGGCGCACCCTTCCACCACGGGGCGGTCGTCCTCCCGGAACTCGGCCCGGCGCATGTTGACGCGGCCGTCCGGGGTGAGCGCCGCGGCGTTGCGGCCCATGCGGGTGGGCGCCACGCAGTCGAACAGGTCCACGCCCCGCGCCACGCCCTCGAGGAGGTCCTCGGGGTAGCCCACGCCCATCAGGTAGCGCGGCCGGTCGGCGGGAAGGGCATCGTCGCAGGTCTCAATCATGGCGTACATGTCGGGCTTGGCCTCGCCCACCGACAGTCCGCCGATGGCGTAGCCGTCCCAGCCCCCCATGTCCGCGATCGTACGCGCGGCCGCACGCCGCAGGTCCTGGTGAATGCCGCCCTGCACGATGGGAAAAAGCGTCTGCTGCGGCGCGTCCGGCAGGGCGTGCAGACGCTGGAACTCGTCGCGGCACCGCGCGAGCCAGCGAATGGACCGCTCGCTCGCGTCGCGCGCCGCCGCATGCTCGCTCTGCCCCGGAATCACGTGGTCGAACTGCATGATCACGTCGGCCCCGAGGTTGGTCTCGATGCGCATCACGCCCTCGGGCGAGAAGTGCCGCGACGAACCGTCGATGTGGCTGCGGAACGTCACGCCCTCTTCGTCCACCTTGTTCAGCGACGCCAGCGAGAAGACCTGGAAGCCACCCGAGTCGGTGAGGATGGGGCCGCGCCACGCCATGAAGCGGTGCAGTCCGCCAAGGCGCTGCACCAGTTCGTCGCCCGGGCGCAGGTGCAGGTGGTAGGCGTTGGCGAGAATGATCTGCGCGTGCATGCCCCGCAGCTCATCCGGGTCCAGCGCCTTGACCGTCGCCAGCGTGCCGACCGGCATGAACACCGGCGTGTCCACCACGCCACGCGGCGTGTGGAAGGTGCCGGCGCGGGCGCGGCCGTCGGAGGCGTGGATGGCAAAGCGGAACATGGAGGAAAACTACACGGGAGGGGGAGGAGTGCAGGGGTTCAGGAGGGGGAGGAGTGGAATTCGGAGGGAGGAGGGAGGTGGTGGTGCAGGGGAGGGTGCCGCATCACTCATTTCTCCTCTCTCCACTCCTCTCTCTCTACCTAACCCCTGCACCCCTCCTCCACCTCAGAGCACCACCATGGCGTCGCCGTACGAATAGAACCGGTACCCCTCACGAATCGCCGTCTCGTACGCCCGCATCGTCAGGTCGTACCCTGCGAATGCCGCCACCAGCATGAGCAGGGTGGAGCGGGGGAGATGGAAATTGGTCACCAGGCGGTCGGCGCTGAGCACGCGGCGCGGCGGGTGGATGAAGATGCGCGTTTCACCTTCGTGAGCGTGAAACACGCCGTCCGCGTCCACGACGCTCTCGAGCGTCCGCAGCGACGTGGTGCCCACGCACCACACCTTGCCGCCCCGCGCGCGCGCCGCGTTGAGCTGTGCCGCGGTGTCGTCCGACACCAGATACCACTCCTCATGCATGACATGGTCGGCGAGCGACTCGGCGTCGACCGGCTTGAACGTGCCGGCCCCCACATGCAGCAGCACATCGGCGCGCTGCACACCGCGCTGCTCAAGCGCCTCCAGCAGTTCCGGCGTGAAATGCAGCCCCGCCGTCGGCGCCGCCACCGAACCGGACTGGCGTGCATACACGGTCTGGTACCGCTCCACGTCAGCGGCGGCGTCGGCGCGTTCGATGTACGGCGGCAGCGGCACGTGCCCGTGCGCTTCGATCAGTGCCGCTTCCTTGCCCTGCCCGATCAACCGCACGAGCCGCGTGCGCCGCTCCGTCACTTCCTCCACCAGCACGTCAAAGCCGGGGGCGATATGCACGGTACGGCCGGGCCTGAGCTTGCCCCCCGGCTGCACCATCGCCTCCCAGCGCCCGTGGTCGGCCTGGCGCAAGAGGAAGACCTCGGCGGGAGCGCCGCTGTCGCGATAGCCCAGCAGGCGCGCGCGGAAGACGCGCGTCGTGTTGAGCACCAGCACGTCCCCCGCCGGAATCAACTCGGCGAGGTCGGCGAAATGCCGGTGCTCGATCTCGCCGGTATCGCGATGCACGACCATCAGGCGCGACGCGTCACGCCGCTCGGCCGGCGTCTGCGCAATGCGCTCCTCGGGCAGGTGGAAGTCGTAGTCGCTGGTGCGGTCGCCTTTCATGGATGCGGTGTCACCTCAGGGCGCGATCAGCAGTTGGGTGCGGCGACTCGCCTTCGCCCCGGTTGCCGCGTCGGTGATCTCGACCGACAGCGTGTAGCGACCAGCCGGCGCCTCGCGCAGCGAGAGCGAAACATGCTCCACGGTCACGTCCCGCGC
>JACREJ010000038.1 GCA_016218305.1 Gemmatimonadota bacterium
GCAAGCACCACAACGCCTACGTCACGAACCTGAACGCCGCCATCGAGAAGGCGCCGGAGCTGGGCAACTGGACGCTCGGCGACCTCTGCCGCAACATCGCGCAGGTGCCCGAGGCGGTGCGCACCGCCGTGCGGAACAACGGCGGCGGCCACTGGAACCATTCGCTCTTCTGGGAGCTGATGGCGCCGAACGCCGGCGGCGAGCCGGGCGGTGAGGTGGGCGCGGCCATCACCAAGAGCTGGGGCGACTTTGCCAAGTTCCGCGACGCGTTCAAGGCCGCCGGCACGGGCCGCTTCGGTTCCGGCTGGGCCTGGCTGGTCGCCGGACGTGATGGTGCGCTGACGATCGAGAGCACGCCGAACCAGGACAACCCGCTCATGGAAGGCAAGCACGCCATCCTCGGGCTCGACGTCTGGGAGCACGCGTACTACCTCAAGTACCAGAACCGCCGCCCGGACTACATCGACGCGTGGTGGAACGTGGTGAACTGGGCCGAGGTGGCCAAGCGGTACGCGGCGCGGTAGTCGGCGCGAACACCGACGCCAGCGGGGGCCCGCCCGAGGATGCCTGAAGCAGGCGCCCCGGGGCGGGCCCCCAGTCGTTGGGACTGGCGGCTAACTAAGCCTCGGCCGCGCCTGCGTCGCGCGCCGCGGCGGCACCTGCGGCGCGCCCTCCGACACCAACTCGTTGAGCCCGCTGTCACTGTCGCCATCGCCGCGCCCGTCCGGCGGAGGTCCGGTGAGCGCGCCGAGCCACGGCGGCGTGACGAAGGTCGTCACCATCACCATCGCGATCACCGCGCCGAACTCGCCGCCGGCGAGCACGCCCGCGGTGACGCCCATCTGCGCGAAGATCAGGCCCACCTCGCCGCGCGGCACCATCGCCACGCCCACGAGCAGCTTGTGCCCCCTGAACCACCAGGGCGCGAAACCGGCGATCACCTTCCCCGCCACGGCCACGGCGACCAGCGCCGCCCCAAGCCCGAGCGCCTGCGAGGAGGCCATCGCCCGCAGGTCCACTTCGGCGCCGACCATGGCGAAGAAGACGGGGACGAACACATGGCCGAGCGACGTCACCCACTTTTCGATCTCGTGCCGCTGCGGCGTGCCGTGCAACACGAGCCCGGCGGCGAACGCGCCGATGATCATCGCCGACCCGACTTTCGCCGCGATGGCGGCCGTGACGAAGACAAACACGATGGCCGTCACTCCAACCGTGCCGGCGACCGGCACGCGCGCCACCGCCGCCATCAACGGGCGGGCCACGAACGCGCCGAGCGCCACGGCACCGACCACGAACCCGACCGCAATCAGCGCGGTGGTGGTCACACCCGCCACCGTCACGCCCGTTCCGGCCGCGAGGCCGCCAACGACCGCGAGGATCACGAGTCCCATCACGTCGTCGAAGACGGCGGCGCCGAGCACGATCTGCCCCTCGTCCGTCTTCAGTCGTCCGAGGTCGCCGAGGACGCGCGCCGAGATGCCGATGGACGTGGCGGTCATCGCCGCCGCGATGACCAGCGCGGTGATCGTCGAAGCACCGAAGGCCGTGGCCACCGCGTAGCCGCCAGCGAACGGGAGCACGATGCCCGCGACACCGACGGTCAGTGCCACGCCGCCGACGCGGCGCAGCGCCTGGAGGTCAGTCTCGAGCCCGACCTCGAAGAGCAGGATCAGCACGCCCAGTTCGGCGAGCGTCTTGAGCACCGGCTCGCCGGGATCGAGCACGCCGAGCACGGAGCCGCCGAGCAGGATGCCGGCCACGAGCTCGCCAAGCACCGCGGGCTGTCCGATGCGGCGGGCCAGCGCCCCGACGAGCTTCGTCGCGGCAAGCACCGCGGCCAGCGTCAGGAGCAGCCCGGGAATATCAGGGCCGCCGCTCGCCGGAGCGGCGAGGAGGGCCCACGGCGCCGTCATCGCGCCGCCTCGCCCTCGAGGTAGGTGTACCCTTCGAGTCCGGCGACGTAATCGGCGATGAACATGTTGGCCTCGTCGCGGGTGAGGCCTGACGCGCCCTGCACCTTGCGACGGAACGTCGCCAGCAGGTCGGAGGCGCGGAACTGCACGTAGTTCAGCACTTCGGTCACCGTGTCGCCGTGCACGAGGTCGGTGATCTCGTAGCCGCCATCCCGCAGGCGGACATGCACGGCGTTGGTGTCGCCGAACAGGTTGTGCAGGTCGCCGAGAATCTCCTGGTACGCGCCCGTGAGGAAGATGCCCAGGATGTACGGGTCGCCGTCGGTGAACGGGTGCAGCTCGAGCGACGGGTTGCCGCCCTTCTCGCCGACGAACCGGTCGATCTTGCCGTCGGAGTCGCAGCTCACATCCTGCAGCGTGCCGCGGCGCGTCGGCTCCTCGTCGAGCCGGTGGATGGGCATGATCGGAAAGAGCTGGTCGATGGCCCAGTTGTCCGGCAGCGACTGGAAAAGCGAGAAGTTGCAGAAGTAGCGGTCCACGAGCGCCGCGTTGAGGTCGTGGATGATGTCCTCGAACTCGTCGGGATGGCGCTGCGCCGCCGCGCGCACGGCATTGAGGATCCCAAGGTGCAGCTGCTCGGCGTAAGCGCGCTCGGTCAGCGAGAGGACGCCGTTGTAGAAGAGGCCCTGGGCCTTCTCCTTGTCGTACGACGCGTCGTGGTAGACCTCGCGCACGCGCCGCATCGACACGTTCTTGCGCGACACCGCCTTGAGGTCGTCGGCCATCTCGTGCAGCAGCGAGTGGTCGTCCTCGGTCACCGGCGGCACGGTCGGCTCCACCTGCGACTCGACGTCGATGACGCTCATCAGCATGAGGGCGTGGTGCGCCGTGAGGGCGCGCCCCGATTCGCTGATGAGGTTCGGCATCGGCTGGTCATGCTCGCGGCACATCTCCGCCAGCGTATAGACGATGTCGTTGGCGTACTCCTGCATCGTGTAGTTCACCGACGCGACGTTCGTGCTCTGCGTGCCGTCGTAGTCGACGCCGAGGCCGCCGCCGACGTCCACGTGTTTGACGTCGAGGCCGATGCGCCGCAGTTCCACGTAGAAGCGCGCCACCTCGCCCATCGCCCGCTTGATGTAGCGGATGTCGGTGATCTGCGAGCCGAGATGAAAGTGCACGAGCTTCAGGATGTCCAGCCGGTTGGCCGCCCGCAGGCGCTCGATGAGGGCGACGAGCTGCGCGGAGTTGAGCCCGAACTTGCTCTTCTCGCCGCCCGACTGCGCCCACCGCCCGGATCCTTCGGTGGAGAGCTTGATGCGCACGCCGGCCGTGGGCACGACGCCCAGCTCATCCGCAGCCTGCAACAGCACGTCGAGTTCGCTGAGCTGCTCGATGACGATGAAGACCGTGTGCCCCAGCTTCTGCCCCATCAGGGCGAGCCGCATGAACTCGTCGTCCTTGTAGCCATTGCAGACGATCGTGTGGTCCGTGCGCTCCGAGAGCGCGAGCACCGCCTGCAGTTCCGGCTTGGAGCCGCATTCGAGGCCGACGCCGAGCGACTCGCCGAACTGCAGGATCTCCTCGACGACGTGGCGCTGCTGGTTGACCTTGATCGGATAGACGGTCGTGTACTGCCCGGTGTACCCGAATTCCGCGATGGCGCCCTGGAACGCGCCGTGCAGCGCCTCGATGCGCGACCGCAGGATGTCGGAAAAGCGCAGCAGCACGGGGAGCGCGACGCCTTGCGCCTCGAGGTCGAGCGCGAGCTCGAACAAGTCGAGCGTGCGGTCGGGGTGCGCCTTGTCCGGACGCACGACCATGCGCCCCCGCTCGGAGATGTCGAAGAAGCCGTCGCCCCACCCCTCGACGTTATAGAGGAGCTTGGCGGCGTCGATCGACCAGCGCGGCGACTCGGTCGCCGGGGCTGGATCGTGGGGAGCGGTGGTGGTCATCAGGAATCGAAACCTATCAAGGCCCGGCGCTGTACGCGATAGGCGAAGCGCCCGCCGGAGTCGCGGCCCCGAGATTGGACGGCGGCGCGCTGAGGATGCATACTGTCCCCCGTCTTCTCATTCTCATTTGGAGGCCCCCCGTATGAAGAAGATCCTCCGCGCTGCGGCATGGGCGGTCGGCGTTCTCGTGGTGCTCGTCATCGCGGCCGGCTGCACGCTGTATTTCATGTCCCAGCGCCGCCTCGACCGGAAGTGGACGGTGGCCGCCCACGCCGTCACGCTCTCCACCGATTCCCTCGCCCTGGCGCGCGGCAGGCACCTGGCCGTCGCGATCTCGAAGTGCGGGGACTGCCACGGCGCCGATTTCGGCGGCGCACAGTTCATCGACGAACCGCCCGTCGCGCGCCTCTGGGCGACCAACCTGACGCGCGGCAGGGGCGGCATCGGCGCCGCGTACTCCGACCTCGACTGGGAGCGCGCGATTCGTCATGCCGTGCGGCCCAACGGCGACGGTCTCCTCTTCATGCCGTCGCTGGAGTTCCAGTGGCTGACCGACGAGGATCTCGCGGCGTTGATCGCGTACCTCAAGTCGGTGCCGCCGGTGGACCGCGAGTCGGTGCCGAACCGCATCGGCCCGATCGGGCGCGCGCTCTACATGAAGGGCGACCTTGTCCTCGTCCCCGCGGAGCAGGTGAATCACGAGACCCACCCCGCCGCCGTCCCGATGGCGGTGTCAGTGGAATACGGCCGCTACCTGGCCAACGTCGGCGGGTGCACCGGCTGCCACGGGCCGACCTTGTCTGGCGGCCAGATTCCGGGAACGCCGCCCGACTGGAAAGCCGCGGCGAACCTGACCCCGGCCGGCATCGGGCATTATAAGGAAGAGGACTTCTTCCGCGCCCTGCGCGAGGGCATGCGTCCGGGAGATGTTCCCATTGACACCCTGATGCCGGTGAAGGCCACGAAGCTGATGACCGACGACGAGATTCGCGCGGTCTGGCTGTACCTGAAGACCGTGCCGTCCAAGCCGTTCGGTGGGCGGTAACCGGCAACTGACACCACGAAGATTGAAGGGCGCGAAGGGGCGCGAAGAACTACCCTGAATACAAACGGCGCGCCACGCAGAGCTTCGCGTGGCGCGCCGTCGTTCATTCAAAGCCCCCTTCGCGCCCCTTCGCGCCCTTCGAACTTCGCGGTGGCAGTTACGGCGCCGACTGGTCGATGAGCGCCGCCAGCTGCGCCTTCGGCGCGAAGCCTACCTGCCGCCCAACTTCCTGGCCGTCCCGGAAGACGACGAGTGTTGGAATGCCGCGCACGCCGTAGTGCTGCGGCGACACCGGATTCTGGTCGGAGTTGACCTTCACCACGAGCAGCTCTCCGGCGCGCTCGCGGGCGAGCTCATCGAGCACCGGCGCCATCATCCGGCACGGCGCACACCAGTCGGCGTAGAAGTCGACGATCACCGGCACCGTGGCGCCGGCGATCACCCTGGAGAGATGGTCGTCCTTCGCGAAGACCGGGCGGTCCAGCAGCAGCGGCTTCTGGCACTCTGCGCACGTCGGATGGTGGTCGAGCCGGCCCAGCGCCACGCGGTTCAGCGTGTCGCAGAAGGGGCATCCCACGACCACCGCGGCGGCCGATGGCGTGACCGGCGCGCTCATGGAAGTGCGGCGAGCGCGGCCATCGCCCGCGCCAGTCGCTCCTGGATGCCGGCGGCGGCCGGCGCCAGCGCCGTATTGCCGGTGAGGCCGAGGAGCGCGACGGGATCAAGCGCGGCCACGTGCGACTGGCCGTTCCCCGCGTCGCGAACGATGACGTTGCACGGGAGGAGGAGGCCGAGGTCGGGTTCGAGCTTCAGCGCCTCGAAGGCGTCGCGCGGGCTGCACGCGCCGAGAATGACATACGGCGTGTGCTCGGCGCCGAGCTTCTTCTGGAAGGTCGCCTGAAGGTCGGCCTCCATGAGGATGCCGAATCCTTCCGCGGCCAGCGCCGCCCGCGTGGCCTCGACGGCGGCGGCAAAGGGCGTGCGCAGCTCGACGGTGGTTCCGTAGGGAGTCTTGGTGGTCATGGGTTCTCTGGTTGAGTCTATATAATACTATATCGTGATATAGTGTTTTGCAAGGTGCGCGCTCACCCCTCAAACGCTGCCCGCCCCCGCCCCCCAACGCCAGAGGGCCCGGCCTAATGGCCGGACCCTCTGTTGTTTCTCTGTTGTTCTTCTGTTGTTTCTCTGTTGGTTATCTGCGGATCAGCTGATCCTGCCCCTTCTTCAGATACGGAATCCCGTGCTTCATCCAGTCCGGCTCCGGCTGGCCCTGCAGCTTGGCCCCGAAGAACTGCTGCATCTTGAGGTCGATGTCCTTCTGGTTGGCGCGCTTGGTCGGGTTGTGCTCGTCGCCGTTGTACACCACCAGATACGCCTCCTTCTGCAGGCGGCGCATCGCCCCGTAGAACTCGATGCCCTGGTACCACGGCACCGCGCCGTCGTTGTCATTGGCCATGAACAGCACCGGCGTCGTGACGCGATCGAGCTTGAAGAGCGCCGAGTTCTCGATGAACCGCTCCGGGTACTCCCAGAGCGAGCCGGCGATGCGACTCTGCGAGTGCTCGTACTGCATCTGCCGCAGCACGCCGCTGCCCCAGCGAATGCCGCCGTAGGCCGAGGTCATGTTCACCACCGTCGCGTTCGGCACCGCCGCCGCGAACATGTTCGTCACCGTGATGACGTAGGACGTCTGGTAGCCGCCCCACGACTGCCCCGTGATGCCGAGCTTCTTCGGGTCCACGAAGCCGCGGTCAACCAGCGCCTTCACACCGGGGATGATCGCCTTGGCGGCGCTCGGCCCGGGGAAGCCGTCAGTGTACACGATGTCCGGCATGAAGACCAGGTAGCCCAGCGAGTTGTAGACGAGCGGGTTGATCGTATTGCGCCCGGACGGCGCGTAGTACGTGTGGAGTCCGTCCGACAGGCGCTCGTAGAAGTACGAGATCATCGGGTACTTCCTGCCCGGATCGAAGCCCTCGGGCTTGAACAGCATGCCCTGCAGCGGCACGCCGTCATCGTTGAGCCACCGCACCAGCTCGACGGTGCCGCGCGGGTATTCGGCATCCTGCGGGTTGGCATTCGACACCTTGCGCGCCGCGTTGATCGCCGTCCCCGTCCACAGGTCCAGGAATTCGCGGTACGTCTGCTGCGTCATCAGGTACTGCGCGGCCTTCCGCGCCTTCTGGAGTCCGCCGTAGTTCTTGGGCCCCATGACCAGCACTTCCGGCGCAGCGCTCGCGCCGAGCTTCGCCTGCGCGTACCCGCTCTCCTTGCTGTCGTTGTCGAACGCGCGAAGCACGAGCGGCTCCGCCGGGTTCAGGAAGCGGTCTTCGGTGTCGAGGTTCACCACGCGGTACGTGACGCCCTTAGCGCGCCCGGCGCCCGCCGTCAGGTTGCGCGGCGCCGCCACGCCGGCCGGATCCACTTCCCAGACGTCGTACCGATCGTACACCAGCACGCGCGCGTCATCGGTGGTCCACCCGCCGAGGCCGTATGACGGCGGTTCGTCCGGCATGTCGAAGAGTTCGTTCGTGAACTTCACGTCCTTGATGCCGGCCGTGATCTCCACCTGCTTGTTGCCCGTGGTGGCGTGCGTGAACCACTTGCCGCCGCGGAAGAAGATCACGTACTTGCCGCCCGGCGAGAGCTGCGCACCGTCGAGCTTGCTGGTTACGAGTGTGCGGGCCGCGGTCGTGGGGTCGAGCAGGTAGACGTCGCTGCCGCCCTCGCCCCACGTGGACTCGATGGCGTACTGCACCGGGTTGAGCGCGAGGACGACGCGGCCGTTGTCGGAGATCGTCACCTGCCGCAGCGAGTCATTGCCGAGCTTGGCCCACTTCTTCAGCGCCGGATGGTAGAGCGCCGCCCACGTGCGGTTGCGCTCGCGCGCCGCATTCAGCTTCTGGGTCGGCTGGAGCTGCGTGTCCTTGTAGTGCCAGAGATCGTAGATCGCCTTGTCGGCGAGCGAGTCGGCGGGGATCGTGTCAATCGGCAGCGGCCCCAGCGCAAACTGCAGCGCGCCGCCGTCGCGCACGAAGTCCACGCGCCCGCGATCGGCGATGAGCTGATCGGCGCCAACCATCGCGGCGTCCACCACCTTGGTCGCGACCACGGGGCCCTTCTGACCCTTGGCGAGTACCAGGGAGGCGTAGTAGAGCGCGAACTTGGGCTTCGGAGACGCCACGTCGTCGCGATCGGAAACGAAGGCGACCTGCGTGCCCTTGCGGTCCACCGCCACCGACCTGTAGTTGCCCTTGCCCGACGCCAGCGTGGTGACGGCACCCGTCGCGAGCGTGCGTACGTGCACGCCGCTGACCTTGGTGGAGTCGGCGCTCCCCGTCGCGTACACGAGCACGGTCTCGTTCTCGTCGAACAGGTACGCGGTGACGTCGTCGATGCGCGTTTCCTGGCCGGTCGCGAGGTCGCGCAGCATCAACGGTGCCGCGGGGTCGCTGCGCGTGCCGCCTGCGGCGCCGCCCCGCGCGCCACCGCGGCCACCCGCCGCCCCGCCCGCCGCGCCACCCGCTGGGGCGGCGCCGCC
>JACREJ010000036.1 GCA_016218305.1 Gemmatimonadota bacterium
CCTTCCCCCTTCCGCTGCATTGCCTCGGCCTCCGCCGCGCTGAGCGGCGTGAACTGCGGCGCCAGTTTCATCCCGAGCCGGAGGCATTCCTCCGAGCCGGGCATGATGGCCGTCGTGACGGGATGCGACAGGGTGAAGCGCAGCCCAAGCGCCGCCTCTCCCTCGTCTGTCATCGGCAGGTACCAGCAGTTGGGGTGCGCGGCCCGGTCATCGCCCTTGGCCCACGGGCGCTTGGCCAGCGACTTGATCGCAATGATGCCCATCTGCTTCTCCCGCGCCCTCGCCAGGACCCGAGGCCCGAAGTGCCCCGCATGCCATGTCGCATAGTTCACGGGAAACATGATCGAGTCGAAGTCGAAGCGGCTCATCAGCGCCATCGCGGCCTCCTCGCTGTGCGCCGAGAACCCGAGGAAGCGCGCCTTTCCCTCGCGCCGGGCATCCTCAAGGGCGCGCAACGCGCCATCGTCCGCGAAGATGGCGTCCACATCCTCAACGCGCGACACCGAATGCAGCTGGTAGAGGTCTACGTGATCGGTGCGCAGCCGCCGCAGCGAGCGGTCCAGTTCAGCCGTCGCGTCACGACGCCCACGCTGGAGCGTCTTGCACGACAGGAAGACCCTGCCGCGAAACGGCTCGAGCGCGGGTCCGAGCAGTTCCTCAGCGGTTCCGTACTGCGGCGCGACGTCGAAGTGGGTGACGCCGGCCTCGAATGATTCGCGCACCAGCCGGGCGGCATGGCCTGGCGTGCTGCCGTTCAGCACGATCCCACCGAACGCGATGACGGAGAGCGTCTCTCCGGTGCGGCCCAGCACGCGGCGTTCGATACCCCCTGGCACGATGATTCGCTCGACAGCAGACAAGGCGGCGGGAAAGGCACCGAAGCCGGCGGCTGCCGCTGCGGACTGACCCAGGAACTCGCGCCGATGCATCCGTGCCTCCCGATCGCGTTGTCTCTTCAAGCATAGCGCGACCGGGCGGCGACCGTCCACCGTCGCCCGTCACTTCTCGGTCGCGGGCCTCCGCGCCGACGTGCGTTTCCTCGCTGGCTTCTTCGGCGCGGCCTTCTTCTTCACGACCTTCTTCGGCGCGGCCTTCTTCGGCGCGGCCTTCTTCGGCGCGGCCTTCCGCTCCGGCTTCTTCTTCGGCGGCGGCAACGCCGCATCGGTCGCCACGATCAGGCGCACCAGCCACTCGGGGTCATCGAGCAGGTCCGAGACGTTGAAGAACGGCTTCGCTCCCGGATATGGCGGCCCGTATGTGGGCGTGCCGAGCACCGCTGCGCCTTCCGGTGTCGGCTTCACGAAGAGTTGGTTGTCAGCGATGAGCGCGACGATCTTCCCGTGGCGATAGAGCCCATACTCGCCGAACATCTTGCGCGCAACGATGCCGCCCGCGGCGTGAAGCTGGTCGCAGACGTATTTGGCGTATCCGGCATCGGTAGCCACGGTTGCCTCCCCGGTCGTCCACGGCGGGCCCTAGCCCTCGCTCGTCATGATGAACAGCGGCGCAAGATCGAAGCTGTGGAAGTGCGGCCGATACCGCTGCGTGTTGTAGAACCGTTCCACGTCCACGACCTTCTTGGTGCTCGTCACGACGTCGAGCGGGATATTGCCGTAGCAGCCGTTCTTCACCACGACGAGCCGTCCGTGCACGCCCTGCAGCAGCAGGTCGAGCGCCAGGTTGCCGTATGCCATCGGCACGATGGAGTCCATCGCGTCGGGGTCGCCGCCGCGCACCAGGTAGCCGAGCTTCTGGTTGATGATGTGGACTTCCTTGCCATTGTTGAATTGTGCGGTGCGCTTCTGCACCTCGTCGGAGACGAGGTCGCCGATCCCGCCAAGCTTCGCATGCCCGAATGCGTCGGTCACGTTGCTCTTCCAGACACGTTCGCCGCCCTGCGGCACCGCCCCTTCCGACACGAGCGCCACCGCGTACTTGCTCGGGTTGCGGTTGCGGTCGTACATCAGCATCTCGGTCAGGATGTCGAGGTCGAAGTTGTGCTCCGGGATGACGCAGCGCGTCGCCGCGCCCGCCATCGTCGGCAGCATCGCGGTGAAGCCCGCGTAGCGGCCGAAGACCTCCATCACCAGCAGGCGCTCGTGGGACCCGGCTGAGGTGCGGAGCCGGTGCGCCATTTCGATGGTGCGCGTCACGCACGTGCTGAAGCCGATGCAGTAGTCCGTGCCCGGCACGTCGTTGTCCATCGTCTTCGGGATGGCGATCACCTTCACGCCTTCCTGGTGCATCCGCATCGCGTAGCTGAGCGTGTCGTCGCCGCCGATCGGGATCAGGTAGTCGATGCCCAGCCACCCGAGGTTCTTGAGCACCTCGGGCGTGAGGTCGTTCACCGGCTCGTGGTACGCGGCCTTGAGGTGCTGCGGCACGGCGTCGGCCTTCACGCTGCTCGGCCGCGTGCGCGACGTGTGCAGGAAGGTGCCGCCGGTGCGGCCGGCGCGGTTCACGATCTCTTCCGTCAGGAACTGGAAGTTGTTGGAGTTGTCGTACATGTGATCGCGGACGATCTCCATCACGCCCGCCCAGCCGCGCCGCAGGCCGATGACGTCCCAGCCCTCGCGCAGGGCGCGAATGGTGACCGCGCGGATCGCGGGATTGAGGCCGGGGACGTCGCCGCCGCCGGTCAGGATGGCTATGCGCTTCTTGCCGCTATTGATGTTGGCCATGAAATCGGGCTCCCTGCAGGGTCGAACGCGCGGCGGCGACAGTGCCGGCGGCGCTGCGTTGAATTTAGGGACTCGGACGCCCGCTGAGAACCGCGCGCGACCGCGTACTCGCGCCCGCCTCCTTGAGTGTGCATCTTCTCGGGTGGATTTTCTGTTCCATTAGCCCCCCAATCGGTCACGAGGCCAGATCAGCTGATGACGTCCGCCCCCCCACGGACGCCGGTGGTCACTGCCCGGCAGTTCGCCCTGATGGCCCTGCTCCTCGCCCTCGTCGTGACGTCCGCCGCGGCAATTCGGACCGACGTCCTGTCCCCCGCTCCGCTCCCGCGCGTCGAAGCCAATGACAACCGCGTCGCCGCGGGCAAGATCGTGCGCGACACCCTGCGACTCCGGCTGTCGGTCGTGCGCGCCCGCTGGTTTCCTGAGGCCGACGCCGGCCCGTTCGTGGACGTGATCGCGCTCGCCGAGGAGGGCAAGGCGCCGCAGATCCCCGGTCCGATGATCCGCGTGCCCGAGGGGACGGTCATTGACCTCACCCTTCACAACGCCCTCGCGGATTCGACGCTGCACGTTGCCGGCCTGTACACGCGCCCAGCCGACGAGAAGGACACCGTTCTCGTCGTGCCCGGTGCCCGCACCCGCCTGACGTTCGCGGCCGGCGCCGCCGGCACCTACTTCTACGCGATCTCGCCGGGCGCCTTCAGCTTGCGAGCAACCGGCGAGCAGGAGACGGTTTCCGGAGCGTTCATCGTCGATCCCCGCGGCGAGCGCCCGCGCGATCGAGTGCTGGTCATCAACGTCTGGGGCTACTTCAAGGATTCGACCACCTATCCCAACGCGCTCGCGATCAACGGGCGCTCGTGGCCGCACACCGAGCGGTTCACGGGGACGGTTGGCGACACGATCCGGTGGCGCGTCATCAATGCGTCGCAGCGCGGCCATCCGATGCACTTGCACGGATTCTACTTCAACCTCACGGCGTCCGGCACCGTGGCGCGTGACACGGTATACGCGCCCGACGCGCAGCGCCTTGCCGTCACCGAGCATTTCCGGCCGTTCCAGACGCGTGCCCTCACCATCGTCCCCGATCGCCCCGGCAACTGGCTGTATCACTGCCACCTCGGCTTTCACGTCGTGCCGGGGGCCGCGCAGCTCAACCAGGACACCACGCATGCCTCGCACGCCACGATGTCGGAAGACGCGGGGGAGCACATGGCAGGCCTGGTGGTCGGCCTCACCATTCAGCCGCGCAAGCGCGACGAGAACGTCACGGCGCACGCCACGCGCACCCTCGCGCTCTGGGTCAACGAGGGAGCCAGGCGCAACTTCTCCCCGCGCGCCATGCGCTTCGTTTTGCAGCGCGATGCGCGCGTGCCGGCGTCGGACTCGCTCGAGCCGGTCAGCTCAGCGCTCATCCTGACGCGCGGGGAGCCCACCGACGTGGTGGTGCACAACCGTCTCAAGGAGCCCACCTCCGTGCACTGGCACGGCCTCGAGCTCGAGAGCTACTCCGACGGCGTTCCGGGGTGGAGCGGCAACGCCGGACGCGTTGCCCCGATGATCGCGCCGGCCGACTCCTTTGTCGCACACCTGTCCCTGCCCCGCGCCGGCACGTTCATCTACCACACACATCTGGTGGACGTCGAGCAACTGTCGTCCGGGCTGTACGGCGCCCTGATCGTGCTCGAACCCGGCAGGCCGTTTGATCCGAAGGTGGATCATATCTTCGTCGCCGGCTGGGACGGCCTCGACGGCCCTGAGCGCACGCTCTTCAACGGCGAGACCGAGCCGACGCCGCAGGTCTGGGAGGCGGGGCGCACGCACCGGCTGCGCCTGGTCGGCATCGGGCTGGTGCGCGGCGGTTACTATACCCTCACCCAAGGCAGGGACACCGTGCAATGGCGTGCCATCGCCAAGGACGGCGCCGACCTGCCGGCATCGCAGGCCACGGTGAAGCAGGCGTCCGTGCGACTGCAGGCCGGTGAAACCTACGATTTCGAATGGACGCCGACGCCGGGCGAGTACGTGCTCTCGGTCACGATGACGATTGCGCGGCCGCCGTTGCTGCAGAAGATCACGGTGCGGTAAGGGGCCCCCCGTGACCGGAGATGCCAGCTCTTCGCTGGCATCTCCGGCCTGCCTCGCCATGTTTGAGACAGGCAAGCGAGGGTCCCATGCACTCCGACGTTCCACCGCACGCATCCGCCGTCACCATCGCCCTCCCCGCGTGGGCCGAATCGGCCGTCGACTGGGAACGGCGCTACGACAGCGACGAAGACAAGATGCGCGTCGCGATCGCGCTGTCGCGCATCAACGTCGAACAGGAGACGGGCGGGCCGTTTGGCGCCGCCATCTTCGCCTCCGAGACGGGTCGGCTCGTCAGCATCGGCGTCAACAGCGTCGTGCGCCTCAACAGCTCCACGCTGCACGCCGAGGTCGTCGCGTTGATGCTCGCCGAGCAGCAGCTCGCGTCGTTCAGTCTCGCCGCGCCCGGACTCTCCCCCCACGAGCTCGTCACCTCGTGCGAGCCGTGCGCGATGTGCCTCGGCGCCACGCTCTGGAGCGGCGTGAAGCGCCTCGTCTGCGGCGCCACACGGAGCGACGCAACGCGCCTCGGCTTCGACGAGGGCCCCGTCTTCAAGGCGTCGTACGAGTACCTCGCACACGCCGGCATCGAGATCGCGCGCGAAGTCTGCCGCGCCGAAGCGCGCGCCGCGCTCGAGTTGTACCGGAGCAGGGCAGGTCCTATCTACAACCCATGAGGCCGGCGCGGCCGCTCGTGTGTGGCGGCCGCGCTTAACATGCAATCCCTACTTCCCGCGCAGGCGCGCCGCCGTGCCGTCTACGCCGTTGGGAATCTGCACGTCGGCCAGCTGGTCATCGTCGCGCGCCTCGCGCTTGAGTCGCGCCAGCTCCGCCTTCAGCGTCGCCGTCAGCGCCTCCTGTCCCGGCTGCCCGTAGAGGTTGTGCAGCTCGTACGGATCGTTCACGAGGTCGAACAGCTCCCACTGGTCCTTCTTCCAGAAGTAGATCAGCTTGTGCGTCATCGTGCGCACGCCGTAGTGCGCCCGCGTGTTGTGGTCGCCCGGGTCGTGGTAGTACCGGTAGTACATCGAGGTGCGCCACGTGGCCGGTGTCCGCCCGCGCAGCACGCTGACCAGCGAGCGCCCCTGCATCTCCGATGACGACGGCAGTCCGGCCGCCTCCAGGAAGGTCGGGGCGAAATCGATGTTGAGCGCCATCGCGCCGCTCCTCGTCCCCGGCTTGATCGCCGCCGGCCAGCGCACGAGGAACGGCATCCGGATGGACTCCTCGTACATGAAGCGCTTGTCGAACAGGCCGTGATCGCCGAGGAAGAAGCCTTGGTCGCTCGTGTAGATGACCATGGTGTTCCGCGCGAGCCCCGCCTTGTCGAGGTACGCCAGCACCTGCCCCACGCTGCCGTCCACCGATTGCACCGTCGCCAGGTAGTCCTGCATGTACCGCTGGTACTTCCACCGCACGAGCGCCTCGCCGGTGAGCGTCACCGGCGTGCCGTCGCGGGTGATCGTCACCGTGTCGGACTTCAGCAGCCGCCACCGGGCTAGCGCCTGTCCGGTGAGGCCTTCGGGCGGTGGCAGCTTGAGGTCGCGGTTCGTCATGTCCTTCGCCACCCGCTGCTGGTTCTCATGCAGCGCGTCGGTGCG
>JACREJ010000037.1 GCA_016218305.1 Gemmatimonadota bacterium
CAGTGACGCCACCCGTGCGGCCTTCGACAAGCGGCAGGCACAGCTCCGAGCGATCAAGGAGTAGTGCCGTGAAGCACTGTCCTCTGCCTATCCCACGTCCCGCAGCAGAAACCGCAGCGGCCACTCCACCGCCTTGCTGATCCCAATGCGCGGCGTCACGGCGACGAACGCATCGTCCACCGGGGCGCCGTGCAGGATGCGCAGGCTCGTGCCGCGCACGAGGTCGGCGCCGTGGTGGGTGGGGCCATCGATGCCAAAGGCGCGGCAGAGCTTGCCGGGGCCGTCGGCAAGCGCGTGCTCGCTGATGCGGCGGCCGGTTCCGCGCGCAGAAGCGCCGCGCCGGCGCCGCATCACGTCGAGGCCCTCGAACGGGCGCACCCCGCGGATGAGCACCGCGCTCGGCAGGCCCTCGGCGCGCGTGACGGCGTTCACGCACCAGTACATGCCGTAGATGAAGTAGACGTACGCGGTGCCCGGCGGCCCGTAGAGGCCCACCGTACGCGCCGTGCGGCCCACCGCGGCGTGGCAGGCGGGATCGTGCTCGCCGAGGTAGGCCTCGGTCTCCGAGATGATGCCGCGGCACGTCACGCCGTCGCGCGTGCACTCGAGCACACGCCCGATCAGGTCGCGGGCCACCACCTCGGTGTCCCGATCGTAGAAACGGCGCGGCAGCACGCGCCATGAGAGACGCCGCGCCCCCGAAGGGGACGCGGCGTTCTCAGGTGCGGCAGCGCGTGCGCGCGTCACCGTTAGGCAGCCGGGCCCTTCTTGGCGCGCGGCTTCCGTGCGGCCGGCTTGGCCTTGGCCGCCGCCTTCGCAGGCGACTCGGCCTTGGCCGGAGCGTCGGCCTTTGCCGCCGCGCCGGCTTTCGCCGACGGCTTGCGGCCAGGGCGGCCCTTCTTGGCGGGCTCCGCGGCGGCAGGCTCCGACGGCGGGGTCACCGCCGGCGTGTCGTCCACGACGCCGAGGAGGAGGAGCGACGGCGGCACCTTGGCGCCACGGCCACCCTTGGCGGGGAGGCCGCGGCTCGCACCCACGCCACGCGGCGCAGGAGCGGCAACCGGCGCCGGTGGCGCGTCGGCCTTGGCCTGCGCCTCGGCGGCGCTGAGCTGGTCGGCGACGCTGACCGCACCCTCGACGCGCGAGACTTCGAACGAGTCGCCGCGGCGGCGCACATCCACCGCGCCGGCGTCATGCGTGTCACGCAGGATGCGCGTGAAGTTGCGGTCGCTCAGCGACTCGCTGTCGCGGCCGAGCAGTTCACGCGACTTGACGCGCACGGCCTCGGCCATCACCGAGGCGTCGCCCGTGGTGAGCGCCTCGACGGCGCGCCGCACCAGCGAGAACGCCTCGTCGCGGGTCAGCCGCACGCCCGAGACGCCGATGGTGGCGTCCACCTGCGGCGCGGCATGCTTGCGCTCGTGACGCGGGTGATGCGGCGCCGGCGCGGCCGGAGCCGGCGCGGGCGCTGCAGCGGGGGCGGCGGCGGGCGCCGAGACGACGGCGGGCGCGCCGGCGGCCTCGGGACGCGGCTCAGCGCCACGCTCGCGACCACGGCCACGTCCACCGCGACGACCGCGACGGCCGCGTCCTTCCTCGTCATCACGCGGCGCGGCGGCGACGGCGGCCGCCTCGGCCGCCTTGGGCGCGTCCTTGCGGGGCGCGCTGGGCAGCGCGACTTCGAGCTGGCCATTCTCGAGCTTGGTGACGAGGATGAGCCCCTTGTGCGAGGCCTCCTGGCAGAAGCGCGAGAACTTCGACATGCCGAGGTTCTTCTCGTCGAACGTCGGGTCGATCTCCTGCATGACCTGCTTGAGGCGGTCGGACCGCATCACGTCGCCGTTCTTCGACATGCGCGTGATGGCCTCGGTGACCAGCTCCCACGGGTCCCACTTCTGCGCGGCCGTCTCGTCGCTCGACTTCACGAGGCCGGCGAGGGCGTTGTAGCTGTAGTACTCGTCGCAGTTCTGCACGAGCAGGTCGCTCGACGACTCGCGGATGCCGACGCCGATGACGTACTTGCCGTACTCCTTGAGCTTGAGCACCAGCGACGAGAAGTCCGAATCGCCGGAAAGCAGGATGTATGTGCCGATTTCCGGGCGCGTGAAGACCAGCTCGACCGCATCCACGGCGAGGCGGATGTCGGTGGCGTTCTTCTTGGACGACCCGTACGCCGGGGCGAAGATCAGGTCGATGGACGATTCCGACAGTGGAACGATGTACTGCGGGTAGCGTCGCCAGTCGGCGTAGGCGCGCTGGACGGCGACCTTGCCGCTGATGATGTCGGACGACAGCAGGTTGCGGAGCTCCGTCTGCAGGTCGGAGCGAATGCCCATCGTGACGTTGTCGAAGTCGATGAGCAGGGCCGCATTGGGCGCGGCGTGCGGCGTGGCGATCCCGGCGGCGGCGTGCGCGGCGGCTTGCGGCCCGCGGTGCAGCGGAGCGACGGGGGCGCGGAGCGACGAGCTCCGCTGGTGACGAATGTTCATGCCTTCTCGCGATTGGCCGGGCGCAAACGGCCCGGGGGCGAGCATGCCGGCGCGGTCCTGATGACCGTATGCGGCAGCTGCCCGTGGTTGATGTGCTCCACGGGTTCTCGACCGGAGCGCCAATGGGGGCGGCTGATCGGCAAGAACCTGCGGGTGCGGAAGGGGCCGCGAGCACGCTCAACTGGCTTCCGGCGGTGCCGGGAGACGCGGGTGGCGCGGACGCTGGGTGGCCCCGAAGTCACGGGCGAAGCCGATGATCATCCGATCATCGGCAACGTCCGGGACCTCTGGTCGAGTAATGTAACCATTGCAGGGGCTTGGCGGCACCCTTCCCTGCCGGTGGCGGTGGCCGCAACCCCGCACCGGTAGCAAGTTTCGGTGGGTCGTGTCTTAATGAAACTCCCCTGCACCCCTCCCCGTCCCAGATAGCGTGCCACTCGGATTCCGCGCCCGGCTCTTCGTCATCCTCGCCCTCTTCGCGCTTGTGCCGTCGCTGGTCCTGACGGTGGCGTGGGGCGGCGCGACGAGCCGTGTGCTTCCGCGCATGAGCGGGGCTGCGGCGTGGGACAGCGTGGCGGCGTCGGGCTCGCGGGCGGTGCGTCTCGCCATGGAGCAGCCGGCGTCGGAGGAAGCGAAGGCGGCGCTGGCGCGGCACGAGCAGGAGCTGGCGAGTTCCGTCACGCAGGCACGCCGGTTCGAGTACCTGGCTCGGCAGACAGGGCCGGCGCTCCTCGCGGTTGGCCTCATCCTGCTCGCCTTCCTCACGTATCTCGCGTCGCGCATTGCGGGCCACCTCAGCCGCCAGTTGAGCCGGCCGCTGGATGAACTCGTGGGCTGGACCGAGGCGATTGCCAAGGGGGAGCCGCTCCCGGAGCGCACCACGCGGCGCGGCGCGCCGGAATTCGGCGTCCTGCGCGAGCGTATGCGGGCGATGGCCGCCGACCTTGAGCGGGGACGTGAATCGGCGATCGCCGCCGAACGTCTGGAGGCGTTCCGCGAGTCGGCGCGACAGGTGGCGCACGAGCTCAAGAACCCGCTGACACCCATCCGCTTCGCGATCGCGCGGCTGCGACGGGATGCCGCGCCGGAACTGCACGAGACGCTGGATGTGCTCTCGACGGAGAGCGAGCGACTCGAGGCGATGGCGCGCAGCTTCAGCCAGTTCGGCCGCCTGCCGGAGGGGCCGATGGCGGCGCTCGACCTCGGGGAAATGGCCCGCGAGGCGACGCGCACGAGCGTCCCGGACTCGGCGCGGGTGACGATCGAAACTGAGGCCGACCTTCCGCTCGTACAGGGTCAGCACGATGCGCTGCACCGCGCGTTCGCCAACGTGCTGATCAACGCGGTGGAAGCAGGCGGTGCGAGCGCGCGGCTCGAGGTGCGGGTGGCGCGGCGCGGCCACGAGGTGGTGGTCGCCGTGCGTGACCAGGGATGCGGTATTGCGGCGGACAGGCTGCCCCGCATCTGGGATCCGTACGTGACCGACAAGACGGCAGGCACGGGGCTGGGGTTGGCGATCGTGAAGCAGACAGTGATGGCGCACGGCGGGCGGGTCGAAGCCGACAGCACGCCGGGTGCAGGGACGGAAATCCGGCTGGTCTTTCCGGCCATGAGTGAACAACGAGCGGGGGCAACACCATGAACGGTCCGGAAGTGCTGGTTCCCATTGCGTTCTTTGCGATGGTGGTGACGATCGTGCTCGGCGTGCCGCTGGTGCGCGCGCGCATCCGGGAGCGCGAGCGGCACGGCACGCCCGTGCTGCAGGACGCGCAGGCCGCGGAGCGCCTGGCGCGCATCGAGGCGGCGGTGGAGTCCATCGCCATCGAGGTGGAGCGCATCTCGGAGGCACAGCGCTTCACGACCCGGCTGCTGTCCGAGCGTCCGTCGTCCGCGCTCCCGCCGCGCCCGGGAGAGGGGTCATGATGCCGGCGGCCGCGATTCTGGCGAACATCGTGCCGATGGCCGGCGCGACGGGGAGCACCGTGGATTATGCCGTGGTGACGGGCGGCGAGGTGGCCATCGTCGCAATCGTCTTCGGGAGCATTGGCAGCATCGTCTATCCGCTCGTGCGCGCTGCGTCGCGCAAGATGGAGGGACGCACGGCGGCGGCGCTTCCCCTGGCGCAGATCGAGGACCGCCTCGACCGCATCGAGCGCGGGGTTGAGGCGATTGCGCTCGAAGTGGAGCGCGTCTCCGAGGGCCAGCGCTTCGTCACGAAGCTCCTCGCCGACAGGGCGCCGCCACCGCTCCCCCCGGCGCACCCGTGAGCGCCTAGATGCCGTCCGTCCTGATCATCGACGACGAACCCAACATCCGGCGGATGGTGGGGGCGCTGCTGGAGGCCGAAGGCTTCGAGGTGCGCGACGCATCCGACGGCCAGGCGGGGCTGGCGCGGGCGCTCGAGTGGGAGCCGGATCTCGTGCTGCTCGACCTCATGATGCCCGGCACGCTCGATGGCATGGCCACGCTCGAGCAGCTGCGCGAACGGTTCCCGGAACTGCCCGTGGTGATGATGAGCGGGCGCGCCGGACTGGCCGACGCGGTGAAGGCGACGCGGCTGGGCGCCGTGAACTTCCTCGAGAAGCCGCTGACGCCGGAGGGCGTGCTGCTGGCGCTCGCCGGGGCGCTGGAGCTGCGCATGGCGCGGCGCGAGCGCACAGCCTTGCGAGTGGACCTTGGCCTGCACGGCGAGCTCGTGGGCGACAGCATGGCGCTGCGCAACGTGCGCGAGATGATCGCGCGCGTGGCCCCGACCGACGCGCGGGTGCTGATCACGGGCGAGTCCGGCACGGGCAAGGAGCTGGTGGCGGCGGCGATCCACGCGGAGAGTGTGCGGCGCGAGAAGCCGTTCGTGCGCGTGAACTGCGCGGCGATTCCCCGCGACCTCGTGGAGAGCGAGATGTTCGGCCACGAGCGGGGCTCGTTCACGGGGGCCACCGAGCGGCGGCTCGGACGTTTCGAACTGGCGCATACGGGGACGCTGTTCCTCGACGAGGTCGGCGACCTCGGGCCCGAGGCGCAGAGCAAGCTGCTGCGCGCCATCGAGGCGCGGGAGATCGAGCGCGTGGGTGGCGGACGGTCCATCAAGGTGGACGTGCGCATCCTCGCCGCGACCAACCGCGACCTCGAGCGCGCAGTGCGCGAGGGGCAGTTTCGCGAGGACCTGTTCTTCCGGCTGAACGTGATTCCCCTGCCCGTGCCGCCGCTGCGCGAGCGGCCGGACGACGTGCCGGCGCTCGTGCGCCACTTCGCGGCGCTGCAACGCCGGCGCTCGGCGCAGGCGATGCCGGTTTGGACTCCCGAGGCGGTGAATGCGCTGTCGCGCTACCGCTGGCCGGGCAATGTGCGCGAGCTGGCCAACATCGTGGAGCGGCTGAGCATCCTGCACGCGGGGCAACCGATCGGCGAGGAGGAGGTGCGCGGCGTGCTGCCGCTGGCGCCCCTGTCGGCGCCGTCGCTGCCCGACCTGGTGCAGCCGGAGCTCACGCTCAGCGACGCGCTCGACGAGTACGAGAAGCTGCTGATCACCCGGGCGCTGTCGGCGGCCAATGGGGTGGTCGCGGAGGCGGCGCGGCGGCTGCGCACCGACCGACCCAACCTGTACCGACGCATGCGGCGTCTCGGGCTGCAGCCTGACAACGGCGAGTGACGAAACGACACGCGTATGACCACTCCTGGCGACTCCGGCCCCGCCACGACGCACGCGTCGAGGGGCAAACGCATGCCCGCGCGGCGATTGCACCGCTGGGCCTGCTGCGGCACGGCCCCTGCACTCGATCGGGCATCCCAAGCACCCGAGGACGTACGATGACTCGCAGTCTCCATCTGGCGGCGCTCGCCGCGCTCGCGCTGTGCACCGCCACAGCCGCCGCGCAGCAGCGCGAGACCCCCACCCGAGATGTTGCCGCCGCGGCCGTGGCGACCTACAACGCCGAGCGCACCCTGCGCGTGACCGGCGTGCTGGAGGTCGCGGCGGAGCGGACCATCGAAGGCGATGTCGCGGTGCTCAACGGTCCGGTCCGCGTGGCGGGGCGGATCACCGGCACGCTCGCGGCCATCAACGCCGACGTGCAGCTGGCCCCGGGGGCGTCCGTGGGCGGGCTCATCGTCGTTGGCGGAACGATCAGCGGACGCGACGCCGCCACAGTGCGCGGCGAGGTGTTGCGGCGGCCCGAGCTGCTGCGCTACCACTTGGCCGACGATCAGCGCCTGGTGCCGGAGGAAGATCCGGCGTACGACGAGGCCTGGTGGCGGCGCAAGACGCGCCGCCGGCCACCGCCGCCGGATGATCGCTCCTGGCACGATTTCACCGTCACGAGCGCGCATACGTACAACCGCGTGGAGGGGCTGCCCATTCACGTCGGACCGCGCATCCACCAGGTGACCGACTGGGGCCGCTTCACACTCGACGCGTTCGGCGTGGTGCGCACGGCGGGTCCGATACGCTGGGATCGCGGTACGCTGGGACACGACGTGACGAGCGAGCTGCAGTTCGGCAGGAAGCTCGGCCTGGGCATTGGCGGCCGTACGTTCGACATCGTGGACGCCGTGGAGGACTGGCAGCTGAATGACCGCGAGGTGGGGCTGGCCGCCGTGGTGCTGCACCGAGACTTCCGCGACTACTATCGGCGGCATGGCGGCCTCGGTTTCGTGAAGCTGCATGCGGGGGCGGACGCCGACCTCACGTTCTCATACAGCGACGAGCGATGGGAAAGCGCGCGCGATCGCGATCCGTGGTCGCTGTTTCGCGATAGCGACCCGTGGCGCCTGAACCCGGCGATGGACGAGGGGACCATGCATCTCGCGACGTCGCGCCTGCGCGTGGACACGCGCCGCCGCGAGAGTGCGCTGTGGGGCGGGTGGTATCTCGACGCGGAGATCGAGCGCGGCACGGGGACGCTGGCCCGCGACCCCGGGCTTCTGACGGTGATCCCCGTGCCAGAGGAGGTGTCGTACACGCGGGGCTTCGTGGACGCGCGTCGCTACACGCGCCTGTCACCGTACGCCGCGCTCAACCTGCGTTTCGTCGCCGGCGGGTGGATGTCGGGCGACCGGCTGCCGACGCAGCGTCGCCTCTCGGTGGGCGGGCCGGGCACGCTGCCCGGGTACGACTTCCGGCGGGCGTGGCGTGTACATCCTGACGTGCTGACCTGCGGCGGCACCGCGCTGCCGGGTGCTCCCGCACTCTGCGATCGCGTGATGCTCTTCCAGGCCGAGTACCGCAGCGATTTCGGCGTCCGCTGGGTGCGCGATGACGACCGCGACGACTGGTGGCGTCCGGGCTTCAACCGGCACGCGTCGTGGGTGCTCTTCGCGGACGCCGGCCGCGGCTGGAGCGTCGGCGCGCCGGACCTCGCGACGACGTACGCCAAGGACGATGTGCCGCCGCTCTCGAGCTTCCGGGCCGACATCGGCGTGGGGATAGACTTCGGCTCGGTGGGCGTGTACGTCGCCAAGGCGACCACCACGGCGCGCGAGCCCATCAACGTCATCGTGCGGGTCAGGCACCCCTTCTGATGCCGCCTCGCCTGCGCCGCTGCCTGCTCGCCGCTGTCGTGCTCCTGGGCGCGACGGCGGCAGCGGCGTCGGCGCAATCGCGTCCATCGCTGTCTATTACGGCACCCACAGCTGACCAGGTGATGCAGACGGGCCCGGTGGTGGTGGCCTCGCACATGCTGTCGGGACGAAAGCTGCAGGAATTGCTCGCCAGCGGCTTCCCTGCGCGTCTGCATTTTACCGTTGAGCTGTGGAGCGTCGGCGGCTGGGTGAATGACCTCGAGCGCCTCACGGAGTGGGACGTCGTCGTGCGCTGGCTGGCGGTGGAGCGCGTCTACGAGGTCATCCAGATCATCGGCGCGCGGCCGTTCTCACTCGGCCGGTTTGCGCTCCTGTCCGATGCTGCCTCGGCGGTAGCCCGTCCCACGCGGGCGCAAATCGTCGCCTCGGCCGCCGCCCGCCGGATGTACTATCAGGCGACGCTGACCGTCGAGACGCTTTCGCTCTCGGACCTCGACGAGGTGGAGCGCTGGCTGCGCGGCGAGCTGCGCCCGGCCGTGCGCGGCGAGCGCAACCCGGGCACGGTGCTCGGGCGCGGCCTGAAGACGCTGGCGTCGCGCCTGCTCGGTGGCGAGCGGCGCGAGTACGTGGCACGGACGGGAGTGTTTCAGATACCGATGGGAGGTGGGAGATAGGAGATGGGAGATAGGAGATGGGAGATAGGAGATGGGATATGGGAGATCAAGAACGGGCGGGCTCAGCGCGAGTCCGCCCGTTCTTGATCTCCCATCTCCCATCTCCCTTCTACCGTCGGTAGTCCACCGTCCGCTCGACCTCATGCAGCATCGCCGCGCCGTAGAACATCCGGATGTACTTGGCCTGCGCCGGGGTCAGCTTGCGCACCGCCCACGAGAGGTGCACGAAGTGCGGTTCCACCGGATCGTGCAGGAGGCGCATGCCGATTTCCGACGGCAGATGGTTGGCCTTGCGCGTGTTGCACGAACTGCAGGCGGTCACGACGTTGGTCCACGCGTTGTCGCCGCCGCGCGAAAGCGGCACGACGTGATCGCGGGTGAGCGACTCGCGCGGCTTCAGCACCGCGGACACGCGCCCGCAGTACTGGCAGCGGTAGTGGTCGCGAGCGAAGAGGAACGTGTTGGTGACATGGCGCCGGAAGCGCCGCGGCACGTGCACGTACTTGGTCAGCCGGATGACGACCGGGTGCGGGAAGTGCCGATTGGCGGACCGCACCGAGCGGGCGCCGTCGGCCTCGACGATCTCGGCCTTGCCGTCGATGACGAGCCGCAGCGCGCGGCGCAGCGGCACGAGCGTCAGCGGCTCGAACGACGAGTTGAGGGCGAGGCAGCCGACGAGCACCTAATCCTCCAGCGAGGTACGGGCGATGCGCGGCGGCCGCATGGTCATCTACTCGCGACCGCGGGACTGGGGACGGGCGTCAGCCAGCCGTAGGGATCGGGGATCCGGCCGCTCGCTATCCCGAGGTACTTCTCCTGGATGGCCTTCGTCACCGGACCGCGATGCCCCTCGCCGATCGTGATGCGGTCGATCGAGCGGACGGGGGTCAGTTCCGCGGCCGTGCCGCAGAAAAAGACCTCGTCGGCGACGTACAGCATCTCGCGCGGCATGGGCGACTCGCGCACTTCGACCCCGAGATCGTGCGCGATGCGCATCACAGAATTGCGGGTGATGCCCTGCAGGATGCCGGAGCCGATGGTCGACGTGTAGAGCGCTCCGTCACGCACGAGGAACAGGTTCTCGCCGCTTCCCTCGGCCACGTGGCCGTTCACATCGAGCATGATACCCTCGATGTAGTCGTCCACCTTGGCTTCCATCTTGGTGAGCTGGGAGCTGAGGTAGTTGCCGCCGGCCTTCGCCATGGTGGGCACCGTGCTGCCCGCGGCGCGGCGCCAGCTGGAGATGCGCACGTCCACGCCGCGCTCGAGCGCCTCGTCACCGAGATAGCGCCCCCAGATCCAGCAGATGATGAACGTCTCGATCGGCGCGTTGCCGGGGTGCACGCCCATGTTCTGCCCGCTGCGCAGCACGAGCGGACGGATGTAGCACTCCTTGAGCCCGTTGGCCGCGATCGTGTCGACGACGGCCTGGCACATCTCGTCCACGGAGTACTTCATCTCCATGCGGTAGATCTTCGCCGAGTCGGCGAGGCGGCGCATGTGTTCGCGGAGGCGGAAGACGGCGCCGCCAGCGGGGGTTTCGTAGCACCGGATGCCCTCGAACACCGAGGATCCGTAGTGCACCACGTGACTCATCACGTGGATCGTGGCATCCTGAAAATCCACGAGCGCGCCATCACGCCAGATCTTCTGGGTCGCGCCGCTCGCAGGGGGATTATGTGACACGGTGAGGCTGCTCCGGTGGAATGCGACAGAGACCGACGGAATCCGACAGCAGACGGCAGTCGAAGACGGGGCGCCAACGAATTCTACACAAGGGTGTCAGCACGGCGCCAGCGGTCCAGTGCATCGGCGTGCTGCTGCACGCGCTCGGCAAGCGTCGCATCGTCATGCAACGGGACACCGTCCCGCACGAGCACGCGTCCGGCAACCACCGTGCGCCGGGCCGGGGTTCCCCCCGCATGCACGAGGGCGGCAGCGACGTCGTGCACCGGGCCGTTCAGGTCGAAGGCGGCGAGGTCGGCCTGAAAGCCCTCGGCGAGGACGCCGACCGTGTCGCCGAGCCCGAGGGAATGCGCACCGCCCCGCGTGGCGAGTGCAAGCACCTGCGCCGCGGGGAGCGCATCGGTGCGCCGCGTGCGCGCGCGCTGCTGGAGCGCCGCCAGCCGCCCCTCGCCTGCGATGTCCATGCGGTTGTTGCTTGCCATCGAGTCGGATCCGAGGCCGACATCGAGGCCGGCGTCGAGCAGTTCCAGCAGCGGCGCGATGTCGTGCGCCAGCTTGGCATTGCTCGCCGGACAGTGCGCCACGGAGCACCGATGACGCACCATGGTGGCGATGTCGGGGGCATCGGCGCGAACGGCGTGGATGAGCAGCGGACGGACGGCGAGCACGCCGCACCGCTCGAGGAGCGTGATGGGGGACCGGGCGCGCGGCTCCACCTCGATGCCGCGCGACCGCAGGAAGTTTGCGAACGGCCCCTGCGCGCGCTCCACCAGCGCGGACTCGTCCTCACTCTCCGCGATGTGCACGGCCATCGGCAGCCGCTTGGCGGCGGCATACGCGGCTGCGGCCTCGAACAGTGCATCACTCACGCTGTACGGCGCGTGCGGCGAGATGCCGACGCGCACCCGCGGCGTCTCGTGCGGACGCATCGATTCCACGCTGGCGCGCAGTCCGGCCATCGATTCGTCCGCCTGCATGGGATCGGGGCCAAAGACCTCGCGATAGGCGATGCCACGTGCGCCCAGCTCGCGCAGGGCATCGAAGGCGGCGGGCGAATCGCCGGTATCGGCGAAGGTGGTCACCCCGGCGCGCAGTCCCTCGATGACGCCGAGCCGCGCGCTGTCGAGCAAGGCCGCGGCGTCGAGCGCGTGACGTCGTGCGCGCGCGAGCGTTCGCACCCACTCGAAGAACGGCAGCTCCTCGAGGAACCCGCGCATGACGGTGAGCTCGAGGTGCGTGTGCGCGTTGACGAGTCCGGGCAAGAGCGCGGCGCGGCCGAGGTCATCGTCCGCGCCGCCCGCGGGTGCCAGGGAACGAGGCCCCACCCACGTGATGCGATCGTCGTCCACCACCACCGTGCCGTCGTCGATCGGCGGCGCGGCAATGGGCAGCACCCAGCGCGCGTGATAACGCGTGCGCGCCACGCTTATGGCCTTCGCGTCGCCGCCGCTGGCGGCGCGGCGGGTTGCTTGCGCTGGGGGCGCGTGTCCTTGATGGGCGCCGGGCGTCCGCCCGCACCGCGCGGCGCGCATTCCGCCAGCGGCTCGGTGCCGGCGATGTACCACTCGAAATACGCGTCTTCCGCCGGGCAGCCCGGGTTGCCGAGGAGCCCCGTGAGTTCGTCCACCTGCTTCGAGACGAGCGACGACGGACGCGGCCAGTCGGGCGGCGACGGCTTGCGCTGGTACGCCTCGATCATGAACTGCGCCCAGGCGGGCGCCGCGAGCCGGCCGCCCTGCGCGTTCGGCATGATCTTCTGCGGCTTGTCGAAGCCCATCCAGACGCCCGCGACGAGATCGGCGGTGTACCCGATGAACCAGACGTCGGTGTAGTCGTTGGTGGTGCCCGTCTTGCCGCCCGCCGGCAGGCGGAATCCCGCCGCCGCCATGGCGCCGGCAGCGCTGCCCCGGCGCAGGACGTCCTTCATCATGTCCACCATCAGCCACGCTTCCTCGGGCGCGAGCACCGGCTCACGCAGGATCTCGGGCTTCCAGAGCTCCTTGCCCTGTGCGTCCTCGACCCGCAGGATGCTGATCGGCGCCACCCGCCATCCGAGGTTCGCAAAGGTGGAGTAGGCCGCCACCATTTGCAGCGGGACGACCTCGGCCGAGCCGATGTGAATGGACGGATACTCGGGGATGGGCGTCGTGATCCCGAAGCGGCGCGCCATCTCGACCACGCTCTGCTCACCCAACTCCATCCCGAGCCGGATGGCCGGCATGTTGCGCGACTGGTACAGCGCGCGCCGCATGCCCATCGGACCCTCGAACTTCAGGTCGTAGTTGCGCGGCTGCCAGGTGTCGCCGGCCACCTGCGGCAGCTCGACGGGCGCATCATCGAGGATGTACGACGGCGGGCGACCACTCTGGATGGCGGTCGCGTACACGATGGGCTTGAACGTGGACCCCGGCTGCCGCGTGGCCTGCGTGGCGCGGTTGAACTTGGAGTCCTCGTAGTCGCGTCCGCCCACCAGCGCGCGGACGGCGCCGTTGCGCGGATCCATGACGATGAACGCGCCCTGCAGGTAGGGCGTCACGCCGCCGGGCGGCGGTTCCTCGGCCACCGAGGTGGCCGTCATCAGTGCTTCGTAGGTGCGATGCGGAAAGGCGCCCGCCGAGCCGCCTTCGACGGCCTTGAGTTGACGTTCCAGCGCACGCTCGGCGGCACCCTGCAGCTCGAGATCGAGCGTCGTGTAGACGCGCATCCCCTCGGTGTAGATGCGCTCGCCGAACTTCGCCTCCAGCAGCTGCCGCACCCACTCCACGTAGTACGGGGCGACATCCGAGGAGCGTCCGCCGCCGTGGGCGAGGCGCAGCGGATACGCCTTGGCGAGCGACGCGTCGGCGTCGCTGATGGCGCCCTCGCGGCGCATCAGCTCCAGCACCGTGTTGCGGCGCTGGATGGCGCGATCGGGGAAGCGGCGGGGGTTGTAGCGGCTGGGCGCCTTGGGCAACGCGGCGAGCGTCGCCGCCTCGGCCAGGTTCAGTTCGCGCACCGACTTGCCGAAGTACCGCTGGCTGGCGGTCTCGACGCCGTACGCGCCGCTGCCGAGGTTGATCTGGTTGAGGTAGAGCTCGAGGATGTGATCCTTGCTGAACCGCGACTCGATGGCGCGCGCCACCTTCGCTTCGCGCAATTTGCGCAGGAGCGTCTTCTCGCGGGTCAGCTTTTCGGGGAAGACGTTGCGCGCGAGCTGCATGGTGATGGTGGAGAAGCCCTGCGAGTAGCCGCCACGCAGCACGTTGGCGACGCCCGCGCCAAAGACGCGCACGAGGTCGATGCCGCTGTGCTCGTAAAACCGGCGGTCCTCGGTGATGACGAACGCGGCCGTGAGCACCTTGGGGATCTGCTCGATGGGGACCAGCGTCCGGCGCTCGAGGCCCAGCTCGGCCACGAAGCGTCCATCAGCCGCGAAGAGCTTGGACGTCTGTCGCGGCCGGTACTTGTCGAGTCCGGCGATGGACGGACAGCGATCGCCGCGGCAGACCAGCCACCAACTGAGCGCCACGCCCGCCACCGAGAGACCGGCGAGGGACGCGATGGCGATGAGCGAATAGCGGACGAACTTCCTCATGAGTCCGAAAATCTATAACAAAGGGTGAAGGGGAAGGGTGCAGGGTGTGGAATGGCGAGGAGGTCGGGAGGGGCCTCATCCCCCTTGCTACACCCGGCACCCTTCCCCTTTCCACACCCTGCACCCTTCCCCATCCGATCTTCTCCCGCCCGCACGCCGACATCGGTAACTTCAGGCATGTCACGACTTCTCGTCACCGGTTCGTCCGGCCTCATCGGTTCTGAAATGGTCGCCCACTTCGCCGCGCTTGGCTGGGACGTCCACGGCGTGGACAGCAACCAGCGCGCGGTCTTCTTCGGTCCCGGCGGCGACACGCGGTGGATGCAGCAGCGGCTCACGAACCGCTGGAAGAACTTCCGGCACCACGAGCTGGACGTCCGCGATCGCACGGGGATCGACGCGCTGCTTCGCGAGCTGAAGCCGGATGCCATCGTGCACGCGGCGGCGCAGCCGAGCCACGACCGCGCGGCGAGCATTCCGTTCGACGACTTCGACACGAATGCGGTGGGGACGCTCAACCTGCTGCAGGCGGCGCGCACGCACTGCCTCGACGCGCCGTTCGTCCACTTCAGCACCAACAAGGTGTACGGTGACGCCCCGAACGAGCTGCGGCTCGTGGAACGCGAGACGCGCTGGGACTATGCCGACGCGGCCTACGCCGGCGGCATCGCCGAGGACTTCCGCATCGACCAGTCGACGCACTCGATCTTCGGCGCGTCGAAGGTGGCGGCCGATGTGCTCGTGCAGGAGTACGGGCGCTATTTCGGCATGAAGACGTGCGCGCTGCGCGGCGGCTGCCTGACGGGCCCGGCGCACGCGGGTGTCGAACTGCACGGGTTCCTGAGCTATCTGGTGAAGTGCAATGTCGAGGGGCGCACGTACCGCATCTTCGGCTACAAGGGGAAGCAGGTGCGGGACAACATCCACGCACGCGACGTCGCGAAGTTCGCGGAGGCGTTCCTCGCCGCGCCGCGGAGCGGCGAGGTGTACAACCTCGGCGGCGGCAAGGGGAATGCCTGCTCGATCATCGAGGCGTTCGCGCTCGTCGAGGCGCGCACCGGGAAGGCGATGGTGTCCGAGTACGACGCGACGAACCGCATCGGCGACCACATTTGCTATTACAGCGATTTGCGGAAGATGAGGGCCCATTACCCCGGGTGGTCCATCACCGTGCCGCTGGCGACGATCTTCGACGAGATCGTCGAGGCGTGGCAGCGGCGCCTGGCGTGACGGGACTGCCGCCGCGGCTCCTGCTGGTCACGGACGCCGACCTCTCGCCCGGCAGCCGCGGCGCGGGACGCACCCTCGTCAACCTGTTCTCGCGCTACCCCGAGGACGGGCTGCTGGCCATCAGCACCAACTCGGATCGGGCGTTCCGGATGGAGGGCAACCGGCGCGTGCTGCCCGCCGCCGCCGCCCTGCCGGGACGCGTAATACAGGCTCTGCGCGGACTGATTGGCCATGTGGACGCGGCGTGGGTCGGCGCGCGCCCCCTCCCGGGCCGCGCCGAGATCGAGCAGTTCGAACCGCAACTGGTGCTGGCCGTTCCAACACATCCGATGGGCATCGCCCTCGCGGAGCAGTGCCGCAGGATCGCGCCGCTGGTCACGTACCTGATGGACGACTGGCTCGCGTTCGAGACGGGTGTTCCGCTGGCCTTCGACGCGCGTCGCCGTGGACGCGCGCTGCTGCGCGAGTCGGCGGCCTGGCTGAGCATCTCACCGTACCTTCTGTCGTCGACGCGCGAATTCGCCGGCGTGGATCGGCCGGCGCTGGTCGTGCACAATCCGGTCTCGCTCGATGCGACGCCGCCGGCCGCGCTGTCGACGCCGCGCACCGGACGCTTCCGCGTTGGCTATGCCGGATCGGTCTGGCCGATGCATTGGGACGCGGTGGCCGCCGTCGCGCAGAGCGTGCAGCGCCTCCGCGCCTCGGGCACCGACATCGAGTTCGTGCTGTTCACCGATCGGTACTTCTGGGGACGGTACGAGGCCGACTGGCGGCGCTGGGACGTCGTGGACGGCGGGCTCATTCCCTATGCAGAACTCGGCGGCGCCCTTGGCGGCTGCGACCTGCTGCTGGTGGCGTCGTCGTTCGAGCCGTCGCAGGCGCACATGTCGCGGTCGTCGATCCAGACCAAGGTGACCGACTACATGGCTGCGGGACGCCCAATCCTCGCCTGTGGGCCGCACCTCGCCGCGTCGAATGACTTCCTGCGCCGACACGACTGCGCGCACTTCGCCGAGGACCCCGCTCCGGTGGCGATTGATGCGGTGCTCCTGTACTGCGTGGCGGCGCGTGCCGACGGGCCGGCCATGGCGCGCCGCGCCTGGGAGGCGGTGCGCCGAGACCACGAACTGGTGGGCGTCACGGACCGCCTCTACGCGTTCCTTGCCGAGGCGGCACTCGCCTATATTCCCTGAAATGACCGACTTCCTCTCAGAACTCGCGTGGCGCGACCTGCTCTACCAGCAGACTGAGGGCGCCGCGGCGCATTTCGCGGCGGACCCCGTGACGGCGTATTGCGGATTCGACCCCACGGCCGCGTCGCTGCACGTCGGCAACCTCGTGCCGATCATGGGCCTCGTGCACCTCCAGCGCGCCGGGCACCGGCCGGTGGCGCTCGTCGGCGGCGGCACGGGCATGATCGGGGACCCAAGCGGCAAGGCGTCGGAACGCCAGCTGCTCACCGTGGACGAGATCGACGCGAACGTCGCGGGCATTCGCGCCCAGCTCGGGCGCTTCCTCGACTTCTCAGGCCCGGCCGGGGCCCAGCTCGTCGACAACGGCGAGTGGCTGCGCTCGCTGCACGCGATTGCGTTCATGCGCGATGTCGGGAAGCACTTCACGATCAACCTGATGATGCAGAAGGAGTCGGTGAAGGCGCGCCTCGAGGGTGGCATTTCGTACACCGAGTTCTCCTACATGCTGCTGCAGGCGTACGACTTCCTCGAGCTGAACCGGCGCTACGGCGTGACGGCGCAGGTGGGCGGAAGCGACCAGTGGGGGAACATCACCGCCGGCACCGAGCTGATCCGCCGCACGGTGCAGAAGGAGGCGCATGGGGTCACGCTCCCCCTGGTGACGACGTCGGGCGGGCAGAAGTTCGGCAAGACGGAAGCCGGCGCGGTCTGGCTCGACGCCGCGCGCACATCACCGTACAAGTTCTACCAGTTCTGGGTGAACGCGGACGATGCCGATGCCGTGCGCTTCCTCAAGATGTTCACGCTTGTCGGGCGCGAAGAGGTGGAGGCGCTGGCCGCGGCGCTGGCCGCGGCGCCGCACGAGCGTGCGGCGCAGCGCCGGCTCGCCACCGAGGTCACCGCCCTGGTGCACGGCACCGAGGCCGCCGCGCTCGCTGAACGGGTGTCGCGGGTGATCTTCGACCGTCGCGTGGATGCACGGGAACTGCACGCGGACGTGTTCGAGACGCTGATGACGGAGATCCCCTGCGCCCGTTTTCCCGCCGAGGCGCCGGTGCAGGTGCTTGATGCGCTCGAGCGCGCATTCGGGCTTTCGCGCACCGCCGCTCGCAAGCTCCTGCAGCAGGGGGCCGTCAGCGTGAACGGCGAGAAGCTCGGCGCCGAGACGGTTACGATCGATTCGGCGGGCGCGGCCCACAGGCGCTGGTTCCTGCTGCGCAAGGGCGCGCGCGAGATCGCCGTGCTCGAACTGGTGCCGTAGCCGCACCAGCGGCGCCTAACGCGCGAGCAGCTCCTGCCGCTCGCGCGTCGGCAGGTACTTGACTCCTTCGCGCATCGTCAGGCCCGACAGGTCCGCCCGGTGCGCGCGAAGGAACGCCGCAACGGCTGCCGGGTTCGACTTGCTCACCTCTCGCAGCGACCAGCCCAGCGCCTTGCGGATGAAGAACTCGCGCTCGCCGAGCATCGGGACCGCAAGCGCGACAAAGGCGCTGAAGGGGACGGTGCCATCCTTCAGTCCGGGGAGCAGCGTCAGCAGGGCCGCGCGCCGCATCCAGAAGTCGTCATCGCGCGCCCAGCGCGGCAGGGTGCGCCGCAGCAGCGGGACGCGCGGGAGCATGGGCGCGGCAACCTTGAAGCAGATCCAGTCGAGGTAGGCCCAGCTCCTCGACTCCCGCAGCAGGCGCGTCACCAGCGGCAGGTCGCGTGCGCCCAGCCGGCCCGCGTTTGCCTCGAGCACGAACATTGCCACCGCGCGCAGCTCGTGCACTCCCGTCCCCCAGAGCGCCACGACAAGAGGGCGCATCGACGCATCGGCCGCGGTCCGCACGCGTGCGATGACTGGATTGGCGACCTTGCGGATGGCCGGCATGTCGGCGCCGAGGAAGTCGAGGTCACTCTTGAGGTAGGCCTTCTCGTTCACGGCGCGTGCGGCGGATCCCACCGCGGACAGCGCGGCGCGCGTATCGCGCACCTCGCGCGCGACGTTCAGCGGCCTGCCGGGTCCCTTCGCCACGGGGCCCGGGCGCGGGCGCGCCGCCGCCTGTCGGGCGCGAGCTGGCATCAGTCTCTCCTCACCTCGGCACCAGCGCCGCCAGCGCGACATCGAGTTCTTCGGTGGTGTTGTAGAGATGCGGCGAGATGCGCACACCGCCCTCGCGCACCGTGTGCGAAACTCCCGCCGCCGACAGGCGCGCACTCGCCGACGCGAGGTCATCCACCGCGATGGACATCAGCCCGGCGCGACGCGCACGCGCGGCCGGCGTGACGAGCCGCACGTCGGTGCGGCCCTCGCACCACCCCACCACATGGTCGGCCAACGCCGCCACGTGCGCCTCCACCGCCGCGGGGCCGAGTTCGAGAAAGAGACTCAACGACGCGGCCATCGCCCTGAGATCGTGCATCGGCGCGGTGAAGACCTCGAACTTCCGGGCGTCCGGATAGAACGCGTAGTCGTAGTCGAGGAAGCGGGTGAAGTCCGCCGACGCCGGCATCGAGAGCCAGCCCACCACGGGTGGGTCGAGTTCCTGCACGAGGTCGCGGCGCACGTACGCGAAGCCCGTACCCCACGGCGAGAGCAGCCACTTCTGCGCACCGGTGGCGAGGATGTCGACGTGGCAGGCCTTCACGTCGAGCACGGCCGGGCCGAGCCCCTGGATGGCGTCCACCACGAACCAGATGCCGCGCTCCTTGCATGCCGCGCCGAGCCGGGCGAGGTCGAGCCGGGCGCCGGTGGCGAACGACACCCAGCTCACGGTGAGCGCGCGCACGTTGGGCCGGTCGAGCGCGGCGATGAGCGCGTCCTCGTCGGGAAGGCGGTGCTGCATCGGCACGAGCTCGAGCAATACCCCCTTTGCCTTCTCGAGCCCCATCCACGGATAGATGTTCGCCGGAAACTCGCCCGCGGTGGAGACGACCACGTCGCCCGCCTTGAACGGCAGGGCGCGCGCCGCGAGGTTGACGCCCTGCGACGTGTTGGTCGTGATGGCGATCTCGTCGGGCGACGCGTTGATCAGGGCGGCGGCACACTCGCGCCCGCGCACGACACCATCCCAGAAGTACTCGAAACCCACGCGCCACAACTCGGCGCGCAGCTCGTTCGCCTCGGCTTGCGCATCGCGGGCGCGCTGCGGCAGCGGCCCGGTGGCGGCATGGTCAAGAAAGATGCGCTCGCCGCGCGAGGCCCAGGGGAATTCGCGGGCGCGCAGCGCCTCGACGTCATACGTCACGAAATCGCTCGTTGCGCGCTCACGGCTCGCGCAGTTCAGGTGGAGTGTCGGGGGGCTGCCGCTTCCAGCGGCGATGCGCCCACAGGTACTGCCCCGGATACCGCCGGACCCACCGCTCGAGCACCGTCGTGAAGCGGGCGGTGGTGGCATCCACGTCGGCCTCGAGGTCGCCGGTCTGCGTCACCTCCACTTCCTCGAGGTGAAGGATGAAGCGGCCGCTCGGCTGGCGCGCCGCGCAGACGAAGATCAGCGGCGCGTGGAAGCGCAGCGCGAAGACGGCGGGGCCGCGCGGGGTGCGCGCCGGCCGTCCGAAGAACGGGACGAAGGTCGCGGCGCCCAGTCCGGCCTGGTCGGCGAGCAGGCCGAGCGCGAAGCCGTCCCTGAGCAGGCGCGGGAGCTTGCGCACCGCCTCGTCGTCATAGACCACCGTCATTCCGAGGCGACGGCGCGTGCGATTCACGAAGGCATCAGACAGCGGATTGAGCTGGCGTTTGGCCACCGCGGCCACCGGGACGCCGAGCGCCGAGAGATAGGCGCCGGACAGCTCCCAGTTGCCGAGGTGTCCTGCCACCAGCACGAGCCCCTTGCCGCGGGCGCGGGCGCGTTCGACGACGTCGAGGCCGTCCACGCCCTCGAACAGGTCGCCGAGCGACTCCGGCCCCAGCCGGGACATCAGGATGGACTCCACCCCGACGCGCCCGAGGTGTTCGTACGTCGCCTTGGCCAGCGCGATGCGCTCGAATTCCGACCGCTCCGGGAAGCAGGCGGCGATGTGCCGCGTCACGACGCCGCGCCGAATGCCCAGCGGCCAGTAGCCCAGCCGCCCGATGCGCGCGCCAATGGCGCTCGCGCGACGGGTGCCGAGCGGCCCGAGCGCGGCGACCACCACGCGGACTGCGGCGTACTCCAGCCAGTGCTTCCACGTCGCCTTCATGATCTGCTCCTCGCCCGATCCACGCAGAGCGCGGCGAACTCCACGGTGTCGCGCGCCACACGGTCCCAGTTAAACCGCTGCAACGCCGCCTCGCGGGCGGCGGCACCGAGTCGACGCCGCAGCGGTTCGTCCACCATGAGCGTGCGGATGGCATCGGCAACCCGCTCCGGCTCCTCGGGCGGCACCAGCACGCCGGTTTCCGCATCGAGCACCGCCGAGCGCACCCCGCCGGAATCGCCGGCCACCGAGGGGACGCCGCTGGCCGCCGCCTCGACGAAGGAGATGCCGAACCCCTCGACGTTGATGGGCGGCAGCAGCCGCGAGAGGCCCACGTACAGGGCGGCGCCGGCGTAGACCGCCGGCAGCACGTCGTCCCGCAGCGCCCCGGCGAAGACGACGCGGTCCTCCACACCCTCGGTGCGCGCGAGGGCGCGGAGGCGCGGTTCATCCGGTCCCTCGCCGACGATCACGTATCGCAGCGTGGGCAACTCCGACGCGAGGCGAGCGAGGGCGCGGATGGCAACGTCCTGCCCCTTGTGCGGAACGAGGCGCGCCACCGTGAGCAGATAGGGTGCAACACCGAGCCCGAGGCGGGCGCGCACGTCGCCCGTGGCCTGTCCCGGCGCGAACTGCAGCGGGTCGGTGCCGAGCGGGAAGTCCGCCACCGGCGGCAACGGACTCACCCCCATCTCACGCATGACATCGCGCGCCAGCTCACCGGTCCACGCCGAGTTCGCGATGATGCCGGCCGCATCGCCAAGGATGTGACGCGCGGTCATCCGCTTGAGCGGCTGCGATGCCTTCTTCCGCTCCCGCAGGAGGTCGCCGCCATTCACGTAGACGAGGTAGGGCACGCCGGCGCGTCGCGAGGCCCACCAGGCCGCATACCCGCAGGGACGGATGTTGCCGCAGTGCACGACGTCGAATGTCGCGGCCTCCCGTCGCAGCCACCGCGCCCAGCGGACCTGGTTCGCGAACCGGCCGGCCTGCGCGAACGTGAAGGGCTGGCGATGCACCGGCACGGGCTCCGCCGCGTCGGCCGCGACCATGCCGGGCGCGTACACCGTCGAGACTAGCGAATCCGCCGGAAAGCGCCGGCAGAGTTCGACATGTCGCCGCGCCATGCCGCCGAGGTCAGGCGTGTAATCCTGCGTGATGAAAATGTGGCGCATCAGGTGGTCCACCGCGTGCGGTCGCGCGCCGCCTCGGCCACCTGCAGCCAGCCGTCCGCGCCGGCGTTCAGCGGCCAGCGCCCGGCGCTCTGCCGCGCCGCCGAGCGCAGGGCGTCGGCTCGGCCGGGATGCGCGAGCGCGGCGGCAATCTCCGACGCCCACTGCGCCTCATCGCCGCGATGGCGCAGGACGCCCGTGACGCCGTTCTCGACGTAGCGCGCAGTCAGCGGCGTCCGCTCGCCCAGCACGGGCACGCCCTGCCGCAAGGCGTCGAGCATGGCAAAGACGGCGTCGTCCGCAGATGCGATGACCCACGCGAGCGCGGCGCCCGAGAGCACGTCGTCGCGGCGAGCCGCCGTGGCGCGACAGGCGAGGCGGTCGGCGACGCCGAGCGCGGCCGCTTCGATGCGGACCGCATCGGCGTGGACAGCGGGCGAGAACACGGTGACACGCAGCGCGGGCATGCGCGGCGCGAGCAGGGCGAGGGCGCGCAGCGCCACCAGCATCTCACGCCGCCGGTCGGCGCTGGCGAAGACGACGAGGTGCTGCGCGTCGGGCTGGATGGCGCCCACGGCGGCCGCGGGCCGCGACGTGGCTTCCGTGGAGGCAGCTACGCCCGGCGACGCCACGAGCGCGGCGAGGGCGCCGTGCGGCGGTTCCGTGCCGCGCATGTCGTCGGCGTGTGCAAAGACGAATCCCGTGGCGGCCAGGCGCATCGCGAGCCGCCCCTCGCGACCGAGCGCCAGCCGCTCGCCCGCCGCCGTGCGGCGCACCACGGCGCCGCGTCCGGACAGCCGTATGGCGGCGGCCGCTGCCAGGTGCTCGCCGTCATCGTGCACGAACAGCACCTCCGTCAAGCGCGCCGAGATCACGTGGCGCAGCCGCCAGCCGGCGCGCATCCAGCCGCCGCCGCTCGCCAAGCCGATGACGTCATGCCCCGCGGCGCGGAGAGACCGCTCGGCCTCGCTGCCGACGGGGGCGACGAGGCAGGTCTCGTAGCCGCTCGCAGCAAGCAGCGTCGCAGCGTCAGCGAAGGCGCGTGTCGAGCCCGACCACGCTGCGCCGTGCGCCACGAAACAGGCGCGCATGGCTAGCCGCCGGCCGGGGCGTCGTTGAACTGCAGCGCGTGGAGCCGCGCATAGGCGCCGCCCAGCGCCAGCAGCTCGGCGTGCGTGCCGCGCTCCACGATGCGCCCCCGGTCGAGCACGAGGATCTGCGTCGCGTGCTGCACCGTGGACAGCCGGTGCGCAATCACGAAGACGGTGCGTCCAGCGAGCAGGCGGTCGATCGCTTCCTGCACGGAACGTTCGCTCTCGGTGTCGAGCGCCGAGGTGGCTTCGTCGAGGATGAGCACCGGCGGATCGACGAGCAGGGCGCGGGCGATGGCGATGCGCTGCCGCTGGCCGCCCGAGAGCCGCGTCCCGCGTTCGCCGAGGACGGTGTCGTACCCCTCGGGCAGTTCACTGATGAAGCCGTGCGCGTTCGCGGCTCGCGCGGCGGCCTCCACCTGCGCCAGCGTATACCGGTCGGGCGCGCCATAGGCGATGTTGGCCCGCACCGTGTCGTTGAAGAGCACCGTGTCCTGGCTCACGATGCCGGTGAGGGCGCGCAGCGAGGCCAGCGTGAACTCCCGCGTGTCCACGCCGTCGAGGAGGATGCGGCCGGCCGTGGGCTCGATGAAGCGCGGAATGAGGTCCACGAGCGTGCTCTTGCCCGCCCCGCTGGCGCCGACGAGCGCCACGACGTCGCCGCGCTTGGCGCTGAACTGGATGTCGCGGAGCACCGGGTCGCCGCCGTAGCTGAACTCGACGCCGTCGAACACGATGTCGAAGTTGAACGCCGAGGCCGTGCGCGTGCCGCGCTCCGCCTGCCCTTCCGTCGGATAATCGAGAATTTCAAACAGCCGCTCGGCCGCCGCGAGCGACTGCGTGGCGACGGCGGGCATCTGCGACAGCTGCTTGAGGGGCGGGAGAAGGGACATGAGGGCGCCGAGGAAGGTCACGAGGCCCGAGCCGCTCAGCGTCTTCGCCTGGAGCACCTCGCGGGCGCCGAACCAGAGCAGGGCGACGGCCACCACCGTGCCGACGATTTCGGCGAGCGGCTGCGACATGAGGCTGAGGCGGCTCATGCGCACCATGCCGCGGGCGTAGCGGTTGGACGCGTCGGAGAAGCGGGCGCCCTCGTACTCCTCGGCGCGGAACGACTTCACCAGCCTGATGCCGCTCACGGTCTCCTGCACGACGCTCGTCATCTCGCCGTATTCGGCCGCCAGCTTCCGGTGTCCCTTGCGCAGGCGGCGCAGGAGCGGCTGGAACGCCACGATGATGAGCGGCGCCACCACCAGCGAGAGGAGCGCCAGCTTGGTGGAGAGCGAGAAGAGCAGGATGACGGTGACGACAATTTGCGTGGACGCGTTGAGCGACCGCGTGACCACCTCGGCGAGAAGCTGGCGCGTGGACTGCGTGTCCTGGAAGACGCGCGCCAGCAGCTGGCCCGTCTTGTGGCTCGTGAAGAAGCGCAGCGGGAGCCGCTCGAGGTGCGTGTAGACCGCGTTGCGCAGGTCGCGCGTGACACGCTCCTGCAGGCCCGCCCCCGTCTGGCCGGCCAGCCAGGCGAAGACGTTCTTGAGCAGCATCGTGCCCAGAATGACGAGGATCACGATGCGCAGCTGCTCCATCGGCTCTCGTCCCGAGAGCACCCAGTCGCCGATCGCGCCAAGCAGCTTCGTCATCGGCGACCCGGCCCCCGCGTCGAACGGCTCCTCGTTGAACAGTGTGTTGAGGAATGGCACGAAAAGCGCGTACGAGAACGCACTCAGGGCGTTGGCAAGCGCGCTCAGGAACAGCGTGCCGACGACGCGCCCGTAGTAGGGGCGCAGGAACTGCTGAAGGCGGCGGTAGGGACCCATCAGCGGCGGGGCGTGAGGTGGACGAGCGGAAGGATGACCTCTTCCGGGGAGACCCCGCCATGCAGGAAGGAGCCGCGGTACCGCTGCTGGTACTCGCGCAGCTTGGTCGGATAAACGAAGAACCCGTCGCCGGTGGCGAGCGCGGTGTTGACGCGATGGCCCTGCGGCGGCAGCCGCAGCTGCGCGGCCTCGGTGAAGACGAGCGCCTGCTCCGGCCGTTCGGGCCGCAGGTCCTCGCCCATCTTGTAGCGCAGGTTGGCCGTGGCGTCCTTCTTGGCGAAGACGGTGGCCGGCGTGTTGCAGTGGATGGAGCCGTGGTCGCTGGTGAGGAGCACCGGCAGGCCGCGCCGCGCCGCCTCGCGCAGCACGCTCCAGAGCGCCGAGCGCCGGAACCACTGCTCCGTGAGCTGGCGCAGCGCCGCCTCGTCGCGCGCCACTTCATAGAGGATCGCCGACTCGGAGCGCCCGTGCGTCAGGAGGTCCACGAAGTTGAACACGAACGCGCTGACCCCTTCCGCGGCAATCGATGTCGTGAGGTGGCGCTCGAGTTCATCCGAGTCGAGGGCCGACGTGATCTTGTGGTAGCGCACCGGCGTCTCGCCACGGAGATGGCGCAGCTGCTCGACGAGCAGGTCGCGCTCGTGCTGGTTGAGCGACTCATCGTCGCCCTCGCCCCACCAGGCCGGGAACCGCTCGGCGATCTCGGCGGGAAAGAGCCCGCTGAACAGCCCGTTGCGCGCGTACGGCGTGGCCGTGGGCAGCAGCCCGAAGTAATGGGCGGTGTCGATCTCGAACGCCTGGGCGACGATCGGCTCGAGCACCTTCCACTGGTCGAGCCGCAGGCAGTCCACGACGATGAAGACCACGGCGCGATGGTCGCCGAGCGCCGGCATCAGGAACTCGCCCACGACATCCACCGACAGCGGCGGGCGATCGCCGTCGAGATCGTGCACCCAGCGCGGGTAGCCGTCGCCGATGAAGGCGGCGAAGTCGCGGTGCATCGCCGGGAAGAGGGCGCGCAGTGAGGCATTGAGTCCCGACTCGCCGGCGGCGGTCAGCTCGACATCCCACTGCACGAGCTCGGCATAGTGTTCGGTCCACCCGCGCCAGTCGAGGTCCTTGAGGCGCACCGCCTCGAGGGCGCGGAAGCGCTCGACGAACCGGCGGGCGATGGCCTGGCTCCGGATGCGCGGCCCTTCGAGCAGCCGCGTGAGGACGGCCTGCACCTGGCGCGGCGTGACCGGCTTTACGAGGTACTCGGAGACGTCCTGGCCGAGCGCTTCGCGGAGGGTGCTGTCCTCCTCGCTCTTCGTGACCATTACCACGGGCATCGTCGGCGCCAGTTCGCGCGCCTCGCGCACCATGGCGATGCCGCGCATGCCGGGCATCTGCTCGTCGAGCAGGAGGGCATCGAAGGCGTGCTGCCGCAGGAGTTCCAGCGCGTCCGAGGCATTGCGCGCCATCTGGACGCGATACCCCTTCTCGGTCAGGAACAGCCGGTGCGACTCGAGGAGTTCGGCCTCGTCGTCCACCCAGAGCACGGAGTTCACATGCGGCGCCATATCCTGCGTAAGCTAGTCCCCGAGAATTGGGGTCGCCAACGTCCGGGATGCTGGCGGGGGGGTGAACGAGGGGGCAGATTCGTCACCGTGATGGAAGCCCTCCCCTCGTACGCCCTCGCCGAACCGGTCTTTCCCCTGCGTGCGCTGGCCGTCGCGAGCTCCCGGGCCCCCCTAGGCGGGGCGCGGGAGGCGCTGATGGCGACGCTCGTCGCGGCACGTCTGGCGGCCGCGTCCCGCGGACCAGTCGCCCTGCCGGCTCCCCTTCGGGTCGAGCGGGCGGGGGCGGCGCGGCACTGGATGGGCGCCCTGACCCTGGCCGCGCCGCTGCGCGCGGCACTCAGTCAACTGCTCGATGCCACGGTACGCGACGATGCGGCGGCGCTGGCCGCCGCGATGGCCAACGTGACCGAGGTCACGGCGCCGCACCTCGACCGGAAGGCACGTTCAGAACTGGACCGGCTGACCCGGTGGATCGGTGCCTAAGCCAGGTGCTTGTGGGCCGGCGGCCTACATCCGTATTCTATGCAAATGACCCGCATCCGTGGCTGACGCCGGCGTGTCCCGGCCCACCGACATCTCCCCGCTTGCCCGCGTCATGCGCCGCGTGGACAGGGCCGCCGACGGCGACCACGCCCGTGACGCGTACGCCACGGGCTTTCCGAGCATCGACAAGTGGCTCGGAGGCGGCGTGCGCCGCGGCGACCTGGTGGTGCTCGGCGGGGACGTGCAGAGCGGCAAGAGCGCGCTGGCGCTGGCCGTGGCGCTGCGGATGGCGCAGCAGGGCATCCCGGCGGTCTTCTTCACGAGCGAGATGTCGCACGAGCGGGTGATGGAGCGCGCGCTCGCCATCGAGGGGCGCGCACGGGTGGATGACCTGCGCCGCGGCTCGCTGGACGACTTCACGCGATCCGGCGTTGGGGCGGCGGCGGTGCGGTTCCGCGAGGCCGTCCCGGTGGTCGCCGCGTTCCCGCCGGGCGGGGGTGTCGAAGCACTGTCGGCGGACATCCGTCGCACGCCGAATGCGCCGGTGGTCATCGTGGACTCGCTGCAGGGGCTCGCCGGGAGCACGCGCGCGCAGGACGAGGAGCTCGCGGCGGCCGTGCGCATCCTCAAGGCGCTCGCCATCGAGCTCAACATCGCGCTGGTGCTGACCTGCCAGTTGCCCCAGCTTCAGGTGGAGCGAGCCGATCCACGTCCGGTCCTCGACGACTTCGGTGTGCAGGGCGCCGTGAAACAGCATGCAGACGTCGTGCTGGCCATCTTCCGCGAGGAGATGTACCGCCCCGGCTATGGGGTGGAGGGGGCCACGGAACTGCTGGTGCGCAAGAACCGTAACGGCAACGTGGGTTACGTGGACCTGTTCTTCTACAAGCAGTGGATGCGGTTCGAAGACATGCTCGATCCCGACCGATAGGAGGCCGGAGACATGCGATACCTGAGACTACTGGCGCTGCCCATGGCGATTGGCCTGGCGCTCACCTCGTCGGCCTGCGCGACGGCGGGCACCGGCGCGCCGCTGGCCCGGCTGGAAGCGGCGCGCGCGGCGAACCCCAGTTCGGTGGCGGCGCTGCGCGCACTGGGCATCGCGTACTACAAGAACAAGCGGTACGCCGACGCGCGCACGGTGCTCGACGCGGCACGGAAGCTCGATCCCAAGGACGGAGTGAGCGCGCTCTATGCCGGCCTCGCCTGCGAAGCGCTCGAGGACTACACGGGCGCCAAGGACGCGTACAATTCGTACCTGCAGGTCGGCAAGACGCGGTCGGTGCGCGATGACATTCGCGCCCGCCTCGTCGCGCTCTCGCGCGCCGAACTGCACGCCGCCGCCAAGTCGGCAATCGCCAACGAGGCCCGCATCGCCCAGCAGACGGGTGATCCGCGCACGGTGGCCGTGCTCCCGATGACGTTCAGCGGCACCGACCAGACGCTCGCGCCGCTGTCGCGCGGCATGTCGGACCTGCTGATCAGCGACCTTGCCCGGTCGCCGGACCTGCAGCTCCTCGAGCGTGACCGCATCCAGGCGATGGTGGACGAGATCGCGCTGAGCCAGAGCGGTCGCACCGACGCGGCCACGTCGCTGCGAGCCGGCAAGCTCGTGCGCGCCTCACGCGTGGTCCAGGGCGCGATCACCCAGACGGGGGCGCGCAACCTGACCGTGAACGCCGCCGTCGTCAGCGTTGCAACCTCGCAGCAGCAGGGTCGTGACGTGCAGAGCAGCGACGTGCTCGACCAGATCTTCACGATCGAGAAGAACATCGCGCTTGGCCTGTTCAACGAGCTCGGCGTGCGCCTCTCGGCGGCCGACCGCGCCGCCATCGAGCAGCGCCCCACGCGGTCGCTGCAGGCCTTCCTGGCCTACAGCAATGGCCTCGTGGCGGAAGACGAAGGGCGCTTCGGCGACGCCGCCCGCTTCTACGAGCAGGCGCGCAGCATCGACCCGGGCTTCGGCGCGGCGCTGCAGAAGGCGCAGAGCGCACGCAGCGCGCAGCAGGGCCAGCAGGTGACCGCGGCCAAGGTCGAGTCCGGCCTCAAGAACACGGCGGAAGGCGCCACGGTATCTGCCGCCGAGCGCGGCGTGGCCGCCACCAACACCGGCATCGGCGCGACGCTCGCCAATGCGGTAGGCGACATCAATCCGTCCAACGCCAACACGGTGAACACGAGCACCGGCGGCACCTCGGGACAGACGCAGACCCAGGCGCCGCCCACCACGCGCGATCCCGCCGCGGAGAAGACGGGCACTGACCAGCCTGCCACGAAGACCGGGCAGGTGACCATCGTCATCCGGAAGCCGTGACCATGAGATACGCTCCCTCGACTCTCATCGCCGCCCTGCTTCTCGCGGCGCCCATCGGCGCCGGCGCGCAGGGCCTCGGCGACGCCGCCGCAGCGGTCATGCCCCAGTACGTGTCGTTCAAGATCGGCTCCGGCACAACGGCCAAGACGGTGACGCAGCTGACCGTGCCCTTCGTGGCCGCTGTGCCCATCAGCTCGCGCCTCAACATCGACGTGGCCACCGCCTTTGCGACGTCGGAAGTCACCTCCAACGGAGCCGGCCTGAGCTCCATCTCGGGCATCACCGACACTCAGGTGCGCGCCAACCTGACGCTCGGCACGGATGCCGTGGTCTTCACGCTCGGCGCCAATCTCCCGACCGGGCAGTACAAGATCACGCAGGACAAGTCGGAGGCAGCGGGGCAGATCGGCAACGACTTCCTGATGTTCCCGACGTCGTCGTACGGCGCGGGGCTCTCGACGACGGGCGGCATCGCCGTCGCGAAGAGCGTGGGGAACTGGAACCTCGGGATCGCCGGGTCATTCCGGAAATCGACGGAGTTTGACGCCTATGAGGTGCAGGATGACGCCGGCCAGGAGACGCTGACGTTCACGCCGGCCGACGAAGTGCGCGCCCGCATTGGCGCGGACCGGATGATCGGCAACGGCCGCCTGACGGTTGGCGTCACGTTCTCGACCTTCGGCGACGACCTGCTGGCCAACACGTCGTACGCGACGGGCGACCGGTACATCGGGCAAGCCTCGCTCTTCATGCCGGTGGGGAACACGGACGTGTTCTTGAGCGGCTGGGGACTGTATCGCGCCAAGGGACAGCAGTTCGGCGGCGAGGCAGCGCCTGAGAACGTCCTCAACGGCGCGCTTGCCGTCGGTTTCCGCTCTGGCAACCTGTACATCGAGCCGAACGTCGAAGTGCGCAACTGGCAGGTGGACGGCTATCAGGCCGGCTTCCTCGGCAACGGCGGCGTGCGCCTGCGCTGGACCACCGGGGCGTTCAGCGTCATCCCGACCGCCACGTACCAGCTGGGCCAGCTCAACACGCTCGGCGGCGGCGACACCATCGACCTGTCGGGTTGGCGGGCGTCGGTGACGCTGCGTATCCGCTAAGGGCAGACGGCAGACGGCAGACGGCAGAGGGCAGAGGGCAGAGGGCAGAGGGCAGAGGGTGGACGGCACACGGCGGGGGCGGCTTTCGGGCCGCCCCGGCTGTTTTGCGGCACCCTGCCGAGCGGTAGATTCCACGCAGGCCAATCGAAATCGTGATCGGTGATCGCAATCCGCGATCCTCATCCGAGGTCCATATCCTGAATCATCGTTATGGCTGGTCACAGCAAATGGAAGCAGATCAAGCACTACAAGGCCGCGACCGACAAGAAGCGGGGCGCGCTCTTTACCAAGCTCATCCGTGAGATCACCGTCGCCGCCAAGCAGGGCGGCGGCGACCCGGACGGCAACCCGCGCCTACGCACGGCCATCGACAACGCCAAGGCCCAGTCGATGCCGAAGGAGAACATCGAGCGCGCCGTGCTGAAGGGGACTGGCGAGCTCGAGGGCGTGGACTACGTCGATGTGGTGTACGAGGCGTACGGACCGGGCGGCGTGGCGATCATGATCCAGGCGCTGACCGACAACCCGACGCGCACGGTGGCCGAAGTGCGCGCCAAGCTGTCGCGCAACGGCGGCAACCTCGGGACGAGCAACTCCGTGGCCTTCATGTTCGACAAGAAGGGTCAGATCTACGTCGAGGCCGCCGGCCTCGACGAGGATGCGGTGATGGAGAAGGCGCTCGAGGCGGGCGCCGAGGACTTCGTGCGCGAGGACGACGCGTTCGTGATCACGACCGCTCCGGCCGACCTGCACGCCGTGAAGCAGGGAATCGACGCGGCGGGGCTGAAGGTGTCGCAGGCGGAACTGTCGTGGATCCCCAAGAGCAGCGTGGCGGTGTCGGGCGAACCCGCGAGCCAGCTGATGAAGCTCCTTGAGCAGCTCGAGGAACTGGACGACGTGCAGAAGGTCGACGCGAACTTCGAGATGGACGAAGCGGAGATGACCGGCGCGTGATCGTCCTCGGCATTGACCCCGGCACGGCGGTGACGGGCTACGGCGTCGTTCGCGCGCGCAGCGCACGGCAGGCGGGCGGCGCCGAGCTCATCGAGTGCGGGGTCATCAGGACGCGGGCCAGTGAGCCGCTGGCGGCGCGCCTCGCCGACATCTACGAAGGCGTGCGGGAACTGCTCGCCCGGCACCACCCCGGCGCGCTCGCCGTGGAGGACGTGTTCTACGCCCGCAACGTCCGCACCACGGTGGTGCTGGGGCCTGCGCGCGGCGTGGTGCTGCTGGCCGGCCAGCAGGCGGGCATCCGCATCCACGAGTACCCGCCGGCGGAGATCAAGAAGACGGTCACCGGGAGCGGCGCCGCCACGAAGGAGCAAGTACAGTACATGGTCATGAAGCTGCTCCGCCTCAAGCCGGCCCCCGAGCCCGCTGACGCGGCCGACGGCGTGGCCGCGGCGCTCGCCTGCGTGCTGCGCGCCGACGTGACGCGCCTCATCGAGGCGGCGCGATGATCGCCCGCGTTGCCGGGACGCTGCTCGCGTCGGACATCGACCGGGTGGAGATCATGACGGCCGGCGGCGTGGCCTACTCCGTGCACATTCCGCTCTCGGTGGCCGAGGCGCTGCCCCGCCCCGGCGGCGGCGTGGAGCTGCACACGGCGCTCGTCGTGCGTGAGGACAGCTGGACGTTGTACGGCTTCGCCACTGCCGCTGAGCGCGGGATGTTCCAGCGGGTGCTGGGAACGACCGGCGTGGGTCCCGCCCTCGCCATGAACCTGATGTCGGCGCTCGGCGGCGACCGCCTGGTGCGCGCCGTGCAGGAGAACGACCTCGCGACGCTGACGCGCGTACCGCGTGTGGGCAAGAAACTGGCGGAACGGCTGGTGCTCGAACTGCGCGACAAGCTCGTGGCCAGCGGCGACGCGCCGATGCCAGGGCGCGCGGCGGCGCCGGCGGGACCGGGCGCCGACGCGGTGCGCGCGCTCGTCGCGCTCGGCTACCCGGCCGTGGATGCGGAGAAGGCCGTCTTTGCCGCACTCGAGGATGGCGGCGCCGGCGACACCGCCGACCTCGTCCGCCGGGCGCTCGTGCGCGTGGCGAAGCGCGGCTAGCGCGCGGCGCGGCCGACCCTCGCCGCGCCGTTTACACTCCCTTCTCCGAGCGTACATTCAGGCATGTCCCGCCCCGAGATCACCACCCCCGAGGTGCTCACCGACGAGTCCGTCGTCGAGCTGTCGCTGCGCCCGCAGCGGCTGGCCGAGTTCATCGGGCAGGGGAAGGTGAAGGACGCGCTGCGCATCTACATCGACGCGGCGCGCGAGCGCAAGGAACCGCTCGACCACGCGCTCTTCTTCGGCCCGCCCGGGCTGGGCAAGACGACGCTCGCCGAGCTGGTGGCGCGCGAACTCGGCGTGAACATCCGCACGACGAGCGGCCCGGCGCTGGAGAAGCCGGGCGACCTCGTCGGGACGCTGACGAACCTGCGCGAAGGCGACATCCTGTTCATCGACGAGATCCACCGCCTGCGGCCGATCATCGACGAGTTCCTCTATCCGGCGATGGAGGACTACAAGATCGACATCCGGCTGAGCGAGGGACCCAAGGCGCAGACCATCACGATGCCGGTGGAGCGGTTCACGCTCATCGGCGCGACGACGCGGCTGGGGATGCTCACGCCGCCGCTGCGCGCGCGCTTCGGCATCGAGCTGCGGCTGAATTACTATCCCGCCGACGAGCTCGAGCACATCGTGAACCGCACCGCCGAGGTGATGAAGGTGGAGATCGAGCCGGCGGGGGCGCGCGAGCTCGCGCGCCGGGCGCGCGGGACGCCGCGCGTGGCCAACCGCCTGCTGCGCCGGGTGCGCGACTACGCGCAGGTGCGGGCCGCCGGCATCGTCACCGAGGCCGTGGCCAAGGAGGCGCTCGAGATGCTCGACGTCGATCACTTCGGCCTTGACGAGATGGATGCGCGGCTGCTGCGTGCGATCATCGAGAAGTTCGACGGCGGCCCGGTGGGCGTGCAGACGATCGCCGCCGCGGTTGGCGAGGACGCCGATACCATCGAGGAGGTGTACGAGCCCTTTCTCGTGCAGAACGGCTTCCTCCAGCGCACGTCGCGCGGGCGCATGGCGACGGCGCTTGCGTACCGCCACTTCGGCTACACGCCTCCTGCGCAGGCTGGTGATGCGCAGGGTGCGCTGCTGTAGGGCGACGGCGGTGCGCCGCGCGGCGGCGGCACCGCAGAGCGGCGCCCGGCCCTGCGCGCCTCGGCTCGGCGGCGCATGGTCCCGCGGGCTCCGGCAGGTCGCGGTCTTCGGCGTGCTTGGCGCCGGCGTGGCGCGAGCCCAACAGCAGCCCCTCCCCGTCACCGCGACGCGCGCCGACTCGATGACGGCGCTGACCCGCCTTGATTCCGCGGTCGCGCGCGCCGACGCTTCCGCCGCCACCTGGCACGCCCGCGGCCTGCTCGCCTGGCAATTGTCGCAGGGGAAGCGCGCCGTCGGCACGCGCGTGGATCGCGAGCAATTGCGACTGGACCAGGCCGCCGACTCCTCGCTCGTGCAGGCGGTGACACTCGAGCCGACGCAGGTGCGCTACCTGGTGGACTTCGCGACATACCGGTCGCAGGGTTCGCCCTTTGTGCGCGCCGGCGCCACGCGCTACATCAAGCGCGCCTTCGAGGCGGCGCGCGCGCAGGGCGACTCACTGGCCGTGGCACAGATGGCCGACGCGCTGGGCCTGCTCGCGTTCAAGGACTACCAGGTGATGTTCGGGCGGCGGATGTCGCTGGGCAACGGGCCGGGCGCGAGCCTGCTTGCCATGCTAGGTCAACAAACGAGAGCAGGAAGTTCGCCGGTCCGGGATCGCCGGGGCGGTGAGGTGGCGCAGGCCATTGCTGACCAGGGTCGCGGCGACAGCGACCGGCTCTTCGGTTCCACGAGCACTGCCGAGCACTCCGTTCGCGAGTTGATCGAAAGCCGCTCGGTGCTCGTCGGCGGCAATCCACCGCCCGGCACGGCCGCCTTCGACGACGCCCTCGAGTACTTCGAGACCGCGACGCGCGCCGCACCCACCCTGCCGCTGCCGTGGCGGCATCGCCTGGCGGCCCTCGCCGACCGCCGTCGCTGGGAGGAACTCCACGTCGTGGCCCGCGAGCGGCTACTGATCGCGCCGTGGGATCCCGATGCATGGCTCGCACTCGGCCTGGCCCAGCATCGCAGCGACCAGCCCGGCGCGATGGCGTCATTCGATAGCGCCTTCGCTCAGATGTCCGAGACAACGCGTGCCCGCCTCGATCGCGTGGAACGCATCATGCGACCCAACGCCGTGAAGGCGCTCGACGCGCTGTCGCCTGAGGAACGCGCGCGGACGGTGCAGTTCGCCTGGACGGCGGCGGATCCGCTGTGGAGCGTGCCGGGAAACGAGGTGCGCGCCGAGTACCTGGCGCGCGTGGCGTTTGCCGACCTGCGCTACACGGACGAGGAGCAGGGAATGCGCGGTGTGGATACTCACCCGGGCGACCTGCATGTGCGGTACGGCTTCCCCAAGGTGACGGCCAACTGGTCGTGCTCTGGCGCGATGGCGGAGTCCGAGACGCCGGACAGCGGGAACCAGGTCTGCTGGTTCTGGTGGTACGCACCGCGCCTGCAGTTCATCGTGCATTACCAGCCGATCTTCAACCGCTTCCGCGCCGGGTTTGACGACGTCGCGGTGAACGAGGAAGTACAGTCGGAGGCCCCAGCCACGTGGGCGGGCGCCCCGGGAATCCCCGCCATCGACTCCATTCCGTTGCGTGTGGCGCGCTTCCGGCCGGACGGTGCGCGTCCGTCTGTCTTCGTCTCCGGTGCCATTCCGCTCC